>JBEHWP010000577.1:0-4593 GCA_040217665.1 Vulcanimicrobiota bacterium | reverse complement strand
TCCTTTGAAGAACAGTTAGATTTTTGGAATTAAAAAAAGAAACTTCTATAAAATTCATGTTTATGGAGAAATATAATGGAGAAATATAATTATATGTTATAATAACATTATAAATTACTTCAAGAAAGGGGTTTTTTATGTTTAAAAAAAAAGGAAATACATTATTAATATTAATTGTAATTCTGGGTATAATGGTAATGCTGGTCTATGAAAAGAACATTATATCAGGTAAGAACACCCATGACATTACTCCGGTCTATGCCACAGGAAAAAGAGATACATCAAAATTACGTGACAATAATCTGAATTACAACCTGTCTCTAACGGATCCATCTATTCAAAAACAATTAAAAGATAAAGGCTTTGTCGTTTTACCGAATAAAGATCATATGACCTTATATGAAGTATATTATAAAAAAACTCCTCTATTTGTCACATCAGATTCGATTTTACATACATCTCACCTCATATTTGACTGGTATCTCAGATATCTGGAAATTGCATATCTGAGAGGAGATCTTATAAATCTCACAGACGGACTCCTTGCTGCAAACATATCCTATTATGACGGACTCGAAGACGGAGAATTAAAGGAAAGTGCTCTAAAAAATTCCCTTTACTTCACAGTTGCAAAACAGTTACTCTCAGGAGGCAAAATGGAAAATGTGCCGGAAAACCTCAGAAAAGCAATAAAAGATGAAATTATTCTTATTGAAGAACATAAAGGTACAGCCATATCTCCTGTCATGGGCTATAAAGAGGACTATTCCCAGTATATACCAAGAGGTCATTATAACAGAAGCCCTGAATTTCACAGTTACTTTAAAGCCATGATGTGGTACGGAAGAATCTATTTTCCCGCAAATAATGACTTAAATATTCTGCAAACACTGTTAATCTGCAAAGCCCTTAAGGATACAAAAATAAAAGGAGAAACAGCATCTCAGGTATGGGAAAGAATTTATAAAACCACTGCATTTTTCACAGGAGAATCAGATGACCTTTTATACGGAGATTATGAAAAAATAATAGAAAAAACCTATGGTAAAGACATATCTATAAAATACCTGTCAGATAAAAAGAAACTGTCACTATTTAAAGAAGAATTGAAGAAACTAAAAAAACCGGCAATTTTATCAATTCCCGTACGGGGCGGAGAAAAATGGGATGAAAAACTACAGGGTTTTCGCTTTATGGGACAGAGATTTACCTTTGATTCTTACATATTCCAGAATCTGGTCTATGACAGGGTTAAAAAATATAAAGGTAAAGATAAGAAACCTTTTACTGAAGGAAGAGGAGTGAGAACCTTTGCAAGAGGGCTGGATGTAATGGCAGTTCTCGGTTCAACTGAAGCAAAAGACATATTAATAAAAGAAGGAGATACGGATTTTAACTGTTACAATGAACAATTTGAGAAACTTGAATCAGAGAAAGAAAATTACAGATACGAAGATTTATATAACGGACGCCTGTGGTTATTGGAGGAACTCTTTAAAAGTCCCGGTAAAAACGTTCCTCCTTTCATGGCCACAGATGAATGGAAATTAAAACAGTTAAATACTGCTCTTGGTTCCTGGACAGAGTTAAAGCATGATACTATTCTATATACAAAACAACCATACACGATGGAACAGAGGGCACTTTCAACCATGCAAAAAGGAGGGGAACCGGAACCTACTCCTGCCGTAGTAAAAGGCTATGTAGAACCATCTCCGGAAATATATAAAGGAACAGCCCTTCTGTTTAAAAAACTAAGAGAAAACCTTTTAAACCTGGGTTTCCCGAAAGACAATGCACTGGAAAGAAATCTTACAAGATTTGAACAGTATCTTTCTTCACTGGAAGAAATTTCCCGGAAAGAACTTTCAGGTAAAGCTCTCTCGGAAGAAGAATATCGTTTAATAGAAGATACCGGTTCAAGGCTTCATTCATCCCTGAGTTTTGGTCATTATTTTGATATATCTCCCGAATTTCAAACAAAAGAAGATGATAAAATGCCTGTTATAGCAGATGTTCTCACTGATATTAACTCGGAAATGGTTTTAGAACAAGCTACAGGCACGCCTTTTCTTATTTTTGCAGAAATAGAAATAGAAAAAGAAAAGAAGATCTGCCGGGGAGCTGTTTACTCATATTTTGAATTCAAATGGCCGGCAAAAGACAGGCTTACAGATGAAAAATGGAGAGACATGCTTCTCAGCAATAAAGAACCTGAATTACCGCAGTGGACTGACTCTTTCATGATAAAGAAATAAATGTGTGAGAAGTGAAAGAAAAAGATAAAAAACATATTAATCTTTCACTTCTCATATCCCATTTTCTTAAAGTTACAGAAATAATATTCATATATCTGTCAGTAACATTAAATATATATATATTCTCACACTTTTTCGATATTGGCCATTCTTATGACGGATTTATACTTCTGGCAGGTATGTTCTTACCTGTCATTATATGGGAAAAGGCAATAAAAAAAATCCCTCTGAAAGAGACGGGATTATCAGTGCCGGAAGATTTTATATATGAACTTATTACAGCTATATTATTACTCTTAATAATTATATGCTATAATTTCCTCCTCCCTTATTCGTCAGAGATAAATAATCTGGCTTTTATTCTTCATATACCTTTTATTCTGACATGTTTTCTTACATCTCTCTCAGAAGAAGTTTTTTATAGAGGCATATTATTGAGAAAGATTGTAACGGTAACAGGGAAAGTATCAGGAACAATAATTATTTCCATAGTCTTCGTGTTTATCGATCACATAGGAGCAGGATTTACAGATAATCTTATATGGCGTTTCCCTCTGTCTTTAATATTAAGCTATTTATATCTCAGAAAAAATAACCTCTTTATGGCTGTTACAGTTCATTTTATATTAAATTTGCTTTTCTCATAAATTCATATGAGAATCGTGATACATAACACGTAACGCGTGACGGGAGTAATAGATTCTCGTAATTAGATCTTATCTGAACAGTCATCAAATACCTTCCGGAGTGTGAGGCTCTTCCGAAAAATCTATAATCTTCGTGTAAAACAACATTTTTTTAAAGACTGCTACGATATTAGATTTATTTAATTTACGAATTACTATTAATACGGTATACATTTTGTCCTTCGGAGACTTCGTTGAGCCAGAGCCTCACCCACCGGAAAGGTGTATAATAAATATTACTTTTCAGATACACTCTAAATATCTTCCAGTTTTTCCCCTTCCCATTTATCGTCAGGATCTCCGTTTTTATCCCCTTCCCACTGTTCACACTTAAACTTTGTATAATCATCTGAGATGGAAAATACAAATTTTCCTGAGTCCTTCGGAGCTTTATAAGATGGAGCCTGAGACCAGGTACCTTCAACAGTCTTTCCGTCCTGTGACAGAGTTCCCTCTATCTTACCATTTTTCTTTTCATAATTACCTGAAACATGATTATTCTGGACTGTCATAACTAAAATTCCCCGGTCTGTATCCCATATGCCGGAAAAATTATCCGATGTTTCCAGAACTCTTCTGGCAATCAAATTCCGCTCATCCTCATTGTTACCATGCCATGTTCTTCCTGTAAAACTATTACCGTCATCTGAAAGTTGCATTGTAAACCTTCCTGCATTAAACCCAGGTCCTATAGATGGGGATACAAACCAGTTTCCATGAAGATTTTGACCATCATCAGAAACAATTCCGTTAAACTTACCGGCATCGGTTCCGAAGGTACCTGATGTATAGTTCCCCTCCACTTTTATAGTCATGAGTCCCACATTGGTATACCACTTACCGTTAAAGGTATTTTCCTGTGAAACTACACCTGAACTGATAAAATAAAGGAAGAATGCACATAAAATTATAACAGTATTTTTTTTCATAAAAAACCTCCTGAAAATATTTTTATTACAAATTTAAGAATAGGCAAATATTATGCCAGAAAAATTGTAATTTAGCAAATTTTTATTTTTTATGCTATAATCAGTGAACAGTATATATAGTTAGTTTCACAACAATCCATAATCAAGAAGGGGTAAGTAGTAAATAGTAATTAATGTCTTATTTTTTTTTTCACTTTTCACTCTAATAAATTTTATGAGGAGGTTTTTTATGAAAAAGAAATATTTTCTGTATATCTTATTAATAATATTCTGTATATTTTTATCAAAGCCGGCTATGACTGAAGATAATATCCCGGGAAACTTGCATCAGGGTCAGATGAATTCCCGACTTACAGAAGAACAGCAACAGACACTAAAAGCTAAAATAGAGGAAATGAAAACGGCAGGAGCTTCACAGGAAGAAATCAAATCTGCCGTTAAAGAGCTTTTTAAAAGCTGGGGCATTAAACCGGAAAACAGGGGTAATAAATCCTCAGGAAGAGGTTTTCCAGAAAACCTTACAGATGAACAAAAACAGATAATAAAAGCTAAGATAGAGGAAATGAAAAAAACCGGGGCGTCACAGGAAGAAATCAAATCTGCCCTTAAAGAGCTTGTAAAAAACCGGGGTATTAAACCACAGAGCGGTAATCAATCTCAAAGAAGAACCTGGATGGATAACCTTACAGAGGAACAGAAAAAGGAATTAAAGTTTACTCT
>JBEHWP010000576.1:0-4601 GCA_040217665.1 Vulcanimicrobiota bacterium | reverse complement strand
TGTTAAAAATATATAACATATAATAAAAGAAAAAATAGCAGAAAAACTATTTAAATAAATAACTTCTTTTAAACCTGCTCCAAGATAAAGAATTAATATAGTAAATATATTCAGTAAAAAATTTATGGAAACATTTATTTTACTTGTTATATCATATCTCTGTAATCCCATTAACGTGGAAGTAAAAGTACCGGAAAGAAAACTAAAGAAAAATCCTGCTGCACTGATATAAAGCCCGATTTTTACATCGGTATAATAAGCAGGGGATATGTTAAGTAATTTAATTATTGCTTCCGAAAATAAAATAAGGCTTACAGAACATATGAGCCCTGTGCATAACTGTACCCATAGAGCGGCATTTATCGAACGATATATACCGTTATAATCTTGTTTCGCCTTATATTCTGCCACAAACTTGATAACCCCCTGGCCAAGGCCGATATCAAATAGATTGTAATAACCAATAAGACTGGTTAATAACGCATAAATACCATAACCTTCTATTGTTAATTTAAAAACAATGTATGGAGTTGTTATCAAATTTACAAGTAAAATAATAGTCCAGCCTGCTGAATTAAAAAAAGAATTTTTTATCAGTTGCTTTAAACCTGTTACATTTGACTGTTTCATAAAATAAAATTCCCTGAGACCAAATTTTAACCCTGAAAGGATACTTTTAAAAATTAGCAAACATATGTAAAGTGGATATATTTTTTTTTGAATTCAAATTTAACTTTATAGTGTAATTCATAATTCAACCTGGGTCATAAAAAATACAATCACTTTTATTATATCAGATTTATTTGATTACCTGTGTAATTTTAAGTTTAAATTTCATTAAATGCCCTTACTCTGCTATGAGCGACGTTACAGAAATAATCTATCGGTCTATCCATCTCACTGGTTTCAAGGTCTGCATAGGCGGGACACCAACTGCAGAGATTTATAATAGAACATTTTCTGCACGTGTTCAAAAACTCTTCTGATTTTGAAGTCATACTTTTTACCGAAGGAATAAAATTATTCCATGCTTCTGTAAGATTTCCTGTTTTCAGGTCATAAATACAATCTTTACGGACAAGGGAAGAACAGAGACGAAAATAACCATCATAGCCCAGAGTAAAACTTACATTACCTGCACTGCAGCGAAAAAGGTATCCGGAGTTATTAGTGCTGCCTTCAGCTATTATAATTTTTTTACAGCTTTCTTCCAGAAACTTCAGTCTTTCAGGGTCATTCTTTTCTATCTCTATGATTTCTTCCTTTGAAAGTCTTTCAGATTTTATTTCTTCGTTCCTTTTCTTATTCCTATCAAATCTGAAATGAAGAAAAGGATCAAAACGAAAATAATCCTTTGTTATTTCCCTGCAAAATGAAGCAATCTCAGGTAATTCACCTACATTTGAACGAAGAGCCATAGCTTTCAGGCGAACCTTTATATCATTTTTCAGAAGCAGTTCCAGTCCTTTCATAAAACCATTGAAACTTCCTTTTTTACGGCTCACAGCTTCATAAGTTTTTTCAGTTACTCCGTAGACGGTAATCTCTATATCCCTGGGAGGATATTTCCTGAAAAATTTAACATGTTCTTCTGTAATAAGTGTTGCATTGGTAAAGACAGATACTAAAAGCCCTTTTTTCTTGAGATAAAGATAGAAATCAAAAAAATCCTCTCTTAAAAGAGATTCTCCTCCTGTTATAAGACACCATAAAGCCCCCAGAGATACTGCTTCATCTATTACCGGCTTTAAATCTTTAAGGGGAAGTTCTTTTTTTATAGCCTTTTTATCTTTTTGCGGAACATTTATATAACAATGTCTGCAATTATTATTACACCTTGCAGTAAGTTCAATTTCAAAACTCTGAAGATTTCGTCTATTTTTCAGTCCTTCCCAGAGAAAATAGTCAGGCAGTTTTACAGATGACACATATGAATTATTCATAAAATCAATCTCCTTATAAAAGAAGGAATGAGTATTCTAAATAAGTAAACCAGAGGTTTAAGAATTCCGAGACGGCTGAACCAGCTTATAATGATACGTTCAGAACCTAGTCCCAGAGAAATACTCTTTCCATTCCTTTCCACTTTCCTTACACATCCAAGTATATTGTCTTCAGAAATAACTCCGTCCGGACGTGAGAAAGCATCACCTTTGATAATAAAAAATTTCTTACCTGTATCTATAATGCGGTGTACTGCAAGTTTATTATTTGCAGGGTTAATAAACGCAACCACATCACCTGTTCTGAGTGAACATGTCAATGGAGTAATTGTTATAATATCACCATGTCTTATAAATGGCGTCATACTACCACCCCTGGCCTGAAAACGAAGAGATGCCCCTTTTCCTGAAAATTCCTGCAAAAGTACAATCAATTCTTCACCATAGAAGGAAAATTCTTCAGGCTTCAACTATGATACCTCTTTTAAAAAGTTCATACATAAAACCGACAGTATCCTTCTCTATCTCTCCTGGAGAAGCTTCATACTCCTGTGATAAATTTTCTGCCAGTTTTTTCACATTTTTTTCTCCATCAAGTCTATCCCATATAGCTTTACCGAATTCATTTAAAGTAAACAATTCATCTTCCAGATCTCCTATACCTGACGTTATGGGAATAATTATAAATTCCCCGTGAAATTCCCTTGCTACTACATCTTCTGATTTTTTGTACATCTTATTGACATCTATTTGATTATTCATAAAATCCTCCTTCACAATACTTTCTTTCTACAAAGCAAAATCATTATAATTCATCATTTCCCATTTAAGATTCGTCTATAACTAATTTCTCTATTCTACTTTTCCAGTTTTTAATCTCCCAGGCTTTCTCTTTTTTGGCAATCAGTCCCAGAAACTCTGCCTGTTCATGGGCTACCTCACATAAATATTCTACAGGTGTATCCAGAGTGCCATGCTCCGACCAGGATTTACCGGGGCACTGTTCACAGAGTCCTTTTAAGAAACACACTGCACACCGGGACAAATAATCAGGATTTACAGATCTCATCTCTCTTATAACAGGGAAAAAATCTGTAATGGCTTCTTTAAGTGTTCCTTTATTCAGATCATAAACTGTCTGAGGATGTCTTAGCAGCATACAGAGTTGAAAATTTCCATATGAATCCACACATCCTCCTCCTTGTCCCGCTCCGCAGGAAAAGAGTTTATCACCGGGAGGTCCAATAAATTTACTGCAGAACTGTTTCATTTCTTTAAGATAGGTTTCTTTTCTTCTTGTAAGAAGTTCCACTGCTTCCCGTGGAGATGGTCTCAGTTTCCTGATTAAATCATTATTTTTATCTCTTCTGTTACGAAGGTCAAGTAATACAGAAAAATTTGGAGGTTTATCCATCCATGGAATACGAGAGGCAAATTTTTCAAACATCTCTATCTCAGATTTATTTGGCGGAAGAAGAGCACTTTTTACGATAAAGGGAACTTTTTTTTCAAGAAGCAGGTTTATACCTTTTATGGCAGAATAAAAAGAGTTCTTCCTGCCAGTTACTTCTTCATAGGATTTTTCCGTCATACCATAAAGGCTTATCTCAATTTTTTCCATAGGAGGAATATAAGCAAAAAGATCAGCCAGTTCTTCTGTAATCAATACGGCATTGGTAAAAATAAGAACCTTAAGACCCTGTTTTCTCGCAAATATATAAAGTTCCTTAAAATCATCCCTTAAAAGGGGTTCTCCTCCGGTAAATCTTACTTTAAGACAACCAAGATCCGACGCTTCTTTTAATATTTCTTTTACTTTATCTGCGGATATTTCCAGCCTTTTTGCATCCATATCCCCTGAGGGAAGATTGATACAGCAGTGGATACAATTATTATTGCATCTTTCTGTAAGTTCAATATCCAGCTTACTAAGAATAGGCTCTTTGCCTTTGTAAAAGTTGAATTTGCTTATACTTTTTTTCATTACATAGGAGTTATTATCCATAAACTCTATTACCTATTTTAAAGAAACATTTCAGCCCTTTCAATAATAATTTTTTCAGATAAATACCGGGCGGCATATGCTGTTCTTTATAAGAAAACTCAAAATAGTTTTCCACAGGTAAAAAGCGTCTGTTTACAATTAATTCCAGATAATCAAAAAAATTATCCGTGTAAAGCAAATTACTTACAAAGAACTCCCAGATCCAGGATGAAATAATATACTCTCCTCTTTTTAGAATATTATCTTTATTAAGCCACTGTCTTACGAATAAATCCTTTACGAAACATGGTTCTGTAGCTTTCAGAACCTCTTCAGGTACAGGTGTTTCAAAAAAATCCCTGGAAAAACTTAAAGAATAGAAAAGAATTTTCTCAAGTTTATTTTCTTTTGCCTTTCTCACAACCTCCGGCCAGTCTATCTTTTTATTATATAGTATTACCATTCTATGTAAATCATATAAGTACTTTATTGTAACAAAATGTCCATAATTTATTGCATGTAAACTCAAATAAAAAATAAGATCCTCAGTGGAAGGTATCAACACCTGATGTCCCTTCAGATTAACCTCTTTTGCATTTGCCCGGAATTCCATCAGGTAATTATCACTTAATCGTTCATCGGTTATATACCAGTGTAAATCCAGCAGCACATAA
>JBEHWP010000575.1:0-4604 GCA_040217665.1 Vulcanimicrobiota bacterium | reverse complement strand
ACAGGAAGAAAAAATTTCAGATATTTCAGATATTTCAGATATTTCAGATATTTCAGATATTTCAGATATTTCAGATAAAGCATCTCCCGAAGAAGTCACGGAGGAAGTTACGGAAAAAGAAAAAATTTCAGATATTTCAGATAAAGTATCTCCCGAAGAAGTCACGGAGGAAGTTACGGAAAAAGAAAAAATTTCAGATATTTCAGATAGTTCAGATAAAGTATCTCCCGAAGAAGTCACGGAGGAAGTTACGGAAAAAGAAAAAATTTCAGATATTTCAGATATTTCAGATATTTCAGATATTTCAGATAAAGTATCTCCCGAAGAAGTCAAGGAGGAAGTTACGGAAAAAGAAAAAATTTCAGATGAATTGCGTGAGGAAGAGACCTGCCTGGAACTGCAGAAAGAGAAAATCCCGCCGGACATTTCATCAGTATCAGAAGAGACTATCTACATAGAGAAAGACACCGTTAATTCACTGGAAGTAAAGAAGACTGTTTCTGTTACAGATATAAAAGAATCTCCAGTAACTCCCGTAAAAAGTAAAACAGTTCATTACATGTATCTCTGCCCTACATGTAATAATATGAACAGATTTTCTGCAAAATTCTGCAAAGCCTGTGGAGATGACCTTGTAAAGCTCAGGAAATTAAGTCTTCCAAGGGTTTCCATCGATCCTGCCACAGGACTTAATATTCTTATATGTACAAAATGTAATGGCAATAATAACCTGAGTGCAACGTTTTGTAAATCATGCGGAGTAAACTTTATTGAAATGGCAAGTATCTGTCCCAAGTGCTATACAGTAAACAGAATTTCTGCAAAATTCTGTAAAGAATGCGGAGGAACAGTAAGAAAGGTTCTTGGACTGAGTCTTCACAGACAGCTCAGAGCTGTTGCTATACAGACAAGAGAATGTCCTCTATGTAAGAATCAAAACAGGATTACGGCAAGATTCTGTAAGAAATGCGGTGGTAATCTTATATCTGAAGAAAAGCCTGAAAGTCAGTTTAAATTACAGGAAATCAGCATGAAAGAACTGGCAGAAGAGCTGGAATTAATAGAAGAACTTGAGGTATTATCCAGAGATCGTCTGATTGAAAATCTGGAAGTCCCGAAAGATGTATTATGGCCTGAAGCAGATACTCAGGATCTAACTGAAGACAGCAAATTAATAGAAGCACAGGAAGGAGTAAAGCAGCTTGAAAAATTCCTTCAGGAAATAGATGCTAAAATTAAAGAAAGTATTTCCATAAAAGTACCTGTGGTAAAACAGGAACCAAGTGAACAACAGGCAAAAGAATATGAAGGAAAAAGGCTCAGAGACAACCTGTCAAGGAACAAAGAATTTCTTGCCAATTTATTCAGTAAATATAGAAATGTTAAACAGGATTTAAGAGGTCTTACTCTTCAGATACAGAATCTGAAAGAAATTCATCAGGAAACAAAGGCAGAACTGGAAGAATGTAAAAAAAGATTTTATTCTTCTCAAAATTCTCTGAAAGATTATGAAAAGAAATTCTTATATATTAAAGATGAAATAAGAAAGTATAAAGAAGAACTGGATAAAGCCCGTAAATCGGAAATAGAAATAGATAAAGCTCATGAAGATATTAAAATATTAAAAGATAAATATATAGAAGCCCGTTCTGAACGAAGAAATCTTGAAAGTATAATAAGAAGGGCAGAAGCAGAGAAGAATCGTATAAAAAAACTTGCAGAAAAAAATCGCATATCTACGTCAGAATACAATCAAAAGTTAGAAAAATTTGACAGAGATATCTCAATTTCCAATGAGTCTCTCAGGAAAATTGAAATATATATTTCAGATTATAAAAACGAAACAGACAGATTATCAAATTTAATTAAATCCAGCAAACAATTCCTTATCAAGGATCTGGAAAAACATCTGACTCTTCTCTATGATGACTACAGTGATGTAAAGATGCAAATTGAATATTATAGTGCTGTACTTGAGAAAGCAAAAGAAGAGTTCAATACAAATCAGGCTCAGGTACAACAATTAAATAAAGAATTGAATATATTATTTGAAGAGGAAACAGTAAAGCAATCATATGTTGATGATCTGGGGAAACAAATTAACTCTGTCAAAAAACAAATAGAAGACATTGAACAGGAGATTGGAAGAGATACTGTTCAAATAAATCTGGATGAACTATTACCAGGTATAAAGAAAACTAATGACGATAAGGAACATGAAAGAGAGACCCGTGAAATTTCTGCAGAGGAATTAAAAAATCATGGGATTGAGGAATAATATTGGGTTTTGCATTTATAACACCCGGTACACAATAGTTAAACATCTAAAAATACCTGGCTACAGTTACCTTTTCAGATCCTTTTCAATAGTTTGAATAAATGTTTTTATATCCATAGAAGAAAGACTGATTGAACCTGCAGACAAATTGCCGGGTTTAAGCTCTTCTGCTCTGTTATAGCATTTTATTGAAAGATTTTCTTCATTTATTTCTCTGTAGAGATCTCCGAGATTTTCATAAGCCCGGTAGACCCAGTCGGGATTAAGTCTTATTACTTTCCTGTAATATTCTACCGAATCCTTTAATAAACCTTTCATACGGTAAATATCACCCAGATAAAGGTAAAGTTCGGGGAATTCTGCATTATAAACTGATAAAGAGATTAACTGTAATTCGGCATCACCTATCTCTCCTTTTACAATAAGAGATTTCCCGAGACGTAACATAGCAGGGGCGTATTCTTCTTTTATTTCTAAAGCTTTTTTATATTTATCTATTGCCATATCTATATCCATTTTGTAAAAATAAAGATCGCCAAAGTTTATATATGTTTCGGATGACACATCTTTTTTTCTGGTTTCTTCATCGTAAATTTCAATAGCTTTAGTATAGAATTCCTCCGAAAGGTTTAATTCACCATAAAGAAAGTGAATACGAGCCATACCAAGCAATGATTTCGGACTCTTAGGATGTAATTTCAGAGCAATTTCTAAATTTTTTCTTCCTTCTGTATATCTATTCTGATCAAGGTATATAAAAGCCAGCCAGACATAAGGGCTATGCCAGTCAGGCTTTTTTTCTATAGTTTTCCTGTAATATTCAATGGCTATCTTATATTTTCCCAGTTCCTGATACATTCTGCCTGAAGAAAATATATAATTGAAATCATCAGGCCTGAACTTCAGGAGTTTTTCCAGAATTTTTATACCATTTGTCAGATATCCTCCTTCCAGACAGGCATTTTTTAGTTTCTCCATTACTTTTATGTCATCTACCTCAATAGATAGTGCCTGTTCAAAAGATTTTATAGCTTCTTTTATCATGCCCTTTCTCTGATATATGGTACCTAAATTCTTATGAAATATAAAATTATCAGGCAGTATAATAATTGATTTTTTAAAATTTTCTATTGCTTCATCAAGCCTTCCGATAGAAGAAAACTCGACGCCGATTTTATTTATTTTCATAGCCAGTTCTTTATTTCTACAATCCATATTCCAGGCTCTTTCATATTCACTGTTAGCTCCGTCCCAGTCAGAAGAAAGGGAAAGCTTGTTACCTATCTTTATGCAGACAGAAGCAAGATCCAGTGTTTTCATTCCGACTTCTATGGCTTTATCTGCCGCAAGTCTGGCTTCTTCCACTCTATTTGCTTCAAAATATTCATTACTGAGTTCTATATAAAGATAGGCGAATTCAGGATTTAAAGCAGTTGCTTTTTGAATGGCCAGTAAAGCTTTATCCGGTTTTCCTTCTTTTAAATAGAGTCTTCCGAGTTTCTTAAAATACTTTCCATCTTCACGGGACAGAACCATATTTTTTTCATATTCTGTAAGCAGATCTTCAAGTTCTTCAGGTATGGAAATAGTATCAATAAACATTTTATCTGATAATTTTGTCTTTAAAAATCTGGTAATCTGCAGGTTGCAGTATTTTTCCATATCCATATTTCCCTTATATGCATCTCTGAGGCATTTTATAGCCATATAATAATTAGGGTCTCCTTCCAGAGCTTTCAGCATTGTTACTTTATCAGAAAGTGCTCTATTATCGTCTAAAAACATATCATGTTTTTCACAGGACGGATTCACTTCTACTGCTTTTTTAAATTGTGTAAAAGCCGACTTAAAATCACCTGATTTCAGGTAGGTGACGCCAAGGGTATTTAAAAATTTACTTCTTTTTTGATTATTTTTCTCATTTTCAACAGATTCTATAAAACAAGTTATTGCCTGTTCTATGCTGCCTTTTCTTAAAAATATATTACCCAGATTATAATAAGCATCGGAACAGTCTTTATATATTTCAATAGCTCTGTTAAATCTTTCAATAGCCCTATCAATATTACCTTCTTCATAATATTTCATTCCCAGTTCATTTACGGCAAGTGCAAGTTCTTCTGTCATAAGACCTGCCTGTAATGATTTTTCGTATTCGTGCTCTGCTTTCTGAAGCAATTTATTTTTACAATATATCTGACCTGTGTGAATAAATATAACTCCATAAAGTAGATTTCCCGGTAATTTCCGATAAAATTTATTACTCAGTTCGTCAAGCCTTTGCATATCATCATATATTTCAGTCAAGATTTTATAGTAACTTCTG
>JBEHWP010000574.1:0-4604 GCA_040217665.1 Vulcanimicrobiota bacterium | reverse complement strand
GGCAAGACATTTCCATGTCCCTTTTTCTATTTCTTCTATTAAAAGTAATTCTATTTTTCCACCTGTAGGAATTTTTTCTCCGAAGAGTCTTGCAGGAATTACCCTTGAATTATTCAGGACAAGCATGTCACCTTTATTCAGATAATCTATGCAATCGGTAAAGGTTTTATGGCAAAATTTATTATCTTTAAATAGCAGAAGTCTGGAATTTTCTCTTTTCTGAAGAGGTTCCTGTGCTATCAGTTCCTGAGGCAGATAATAATCGAATTCAGAGAGTTTCATAAACGGTTTCCCCTGTAATTATGTTAAAATTTTGTTTTGAAAAATTTAGCAAAAGAACTTCCGAAAGATATAATACCTACTATAACACTCAGGCCTGCAGGACCGTCTTTTTCTCTTTTCTGTATTACATGTGTGGTTTCATTGATCTTTCTTTCTACTTCCCTGACCCTGACGCAAATTGGCTCTATTTCATTATTTTTTGCCAGTCCCAGTGCTACTTTTCCTGCTTCTTCCAGCATATCCTGTCCTCTTAATACGAGGGCATCATATCTTCTTTTTGCTTCCATACGTTCTGCTGAATTCAGAAGTTTATATATGAGATCATCCAGAATTTTCTTCCACTGAGGTATATTTTCGGCAATTTCTCTTTTCTTTTCCAGATTGGCTTCCTGACCTGCTACCTGAATGGCATTATTAATTTCTGTTATATCATCTGATAATCTGTGAATCGTATCGCTTTCCAGCCCTTTTTTTTTGAAAAGCTCAAATGCTTTAAGTCCTGCCTGCATCAGAAATTCCCTTTTCTTTTCATGCAATTCACCCAGTTCTATATATAATCTGGCAGTTTCTGCCGAGTCTTCTAACATACCCATAGGGTTGCCTCCTTATTTGAGTTTATAGTTTAGAGTTTATGGTTTAGAGTTTATGGTTTAGAGTTTTTTGCTTTATAAACCTTAACTCTCAACTCTCAACTCTCAACTCTTCTATTACTTCTTTGATTTTATCTCTTACTTCTTTTTTATTTTCCTGTTCCAGAGCAGTTTGCAGTTCATTCAGAATTTCTTTATTGCCAAGCCTGCCAAGGGCGCATATTGCATCAAATCTGACTACCCAGGCATTATCTGTGAGGCATTCAATCAGAGGTTTAATTGCTCTCTTATCACCGGATCGTCCAAGCCCTGAAGCGGCGTTCCCCCTTACTGAAAAATATTCATCTTTCAATGCTTCTATCAGGGGTTCTACAGATTTTTCATCTCCCATTTTAGAAAGAACAGATGATGCATGAAACCGGACTATTCTATCACTATCCTTAAGCTTTTTACATAACGGCAATACAGCTCTTTTATCTCCTATTTTACCAAGAGACGTAATGGCTTTCATTGTTAAATCATTATCATCTTTTTCCAGTGCTTCAATAAGTGCCGGTACGACTCTTTCATCTCCTATTTCTCCAAGGGCTATGGCTGCACCGGTATTACCTTCCTTCAGAGCTTCCAGCAAAGGCTCTATTGCATGTTTATTTTTAAGTTCTCCCAGACCAATACCTGCACCAATATTACCATTTTTCAGAGATTCTATCAGAGGATATAATGCCCTGTCAATACCAAGGTTTCCCAGTCCGATAGCTGCTGCCGTATTGCCTGATTTAAGTGCTTCTATAAGCGCATCTACTGCTTCTGAATTACCAAATCCGGTAAGAGCAGATGCTGCTTCTTCCACCAGATCAGGATCTTTTCTGGATAATGATTTTATAAGTGGTTCAATAGCTCTATGATCTTTAATTACTCCCAGAGCTATTGCTGCTCCGCTGTTACCATTATCGAGTGCTTTAATAAGAGGTTCTACTGCCCTGATATCACCTGTTTCTCCCAGGGCTATTGCTGCTGTCCTTCTTACAATTTTTTCTTCATCGTTCAATGCTTTTATAAGAGGCTCTACTGTCAGGTTATTCTTTAATTTACCTAAAATCATAGGTATGCGGTATCTTATGCTGCAATCACTGTTTTCCAGTGCTTCCAGCAGTAATGGCAGCGCTTTTTTTCCCATGTTTTTTAAATCCTCTTTTGTTTTATAAATTTCATTTATATTTTTACTGCCAAGTTTTTCTATCATGTCTTTGATTGTTTTATTCTGGAGATTATCCTGTTCTTCCACTTAAATATCTCTCCTTAAATATATGATGAGTGATGCGTCACGAACTCTATAATTTCGACAATTTCCATTTTTATCCTTTGAAACTTTAATTAATAACTGCCAACCGGTCACATCGGGCGTTTAATTAAACACCCTTACTCTTCATTTTTCACTACTCCCTACTCCCTGCTCAAATCATAGCAAGCACATCTGATATAATATCAAAATATTTATAACTTTCTTCTTCCGGTGTATATTCTTCTTTTAATTCTTTAATCACCATAAATCTATTTGTAGCCTGAAGAAGTGAGTAATAGGTCGTAAGTAAGAATAATCTCAGGTGAGTTGTTTTATACATTTCTATATCACTCTGAGCCTGCATGTATTCGCCGAGAGATTTCTGTATAAATATTTTGACGATTGAAACAGTATCATCCATATTGTTTAATAACTGGTGCTTTTCTGAAATACTATGAACCAGACCGGCCAGTAAAGAGATTTTTTCCAGAAATACTTCCTGATTTACCTGACCTATATGGAATCCTATAAACGTATCCATAAAGTCTTCAAGAGTGCTGTTATGCAGTGGTGCTATTTTATATTCAAGACCTAAAGTAAGAAGTTTGTTTGATATAGTAAGTACCTGTGTACTGAATACAAGTTCCAGCATATTTTTATTCTGGTAGAAAGTCTGTATCTGATCTATTGCTGTCTGAGTAAACGTTATAGCTATCAGTCCTTTTTCAATTATCCACTGTTCCAGATAAGTTATTCCCTGAGGAAATCTGTAACTATCCCAGTGATTGGTTATACTGTCCACTGTCTGTCTCAAAAAAATCAGGATATTACTTTGCATAAATTCTACTCTTTTACTGAGTTTGAGCAGTGTACTTTCTCCTTTTGGACTGTATAGATTGGGATTTGCAAAACATTCCTCTACCAGTGTTATGAGACCGCTTATGGATTCTGCTTTTTTTATTTTACTCCATTGCTGCAGTTTTAATGAGTGATCTCTTAAAGCAGTGAATAATTCTTTTATCCATGCGCTGAGTTCCCATGGACTTTCCAGAGCATGGGGAAGTCTTTCTATTTTTAATTCCAGATAGGTTAATTTATCAAATAACTCTTCCAGATTTTCATCGGATAGTATGTAATCATCTTCATTACCTGAGTAAGGATCTTCTTCCAGATTATACCAGTTTTTCCATAGATCACTTATTTTGTATCTCATGTTTATTTCATATTCGTTTACCCTGATCCACTCATCGTATGGCAGTTCATCAGCTTTAATTATTACGGCATCTTCCAGTAATTCACTTTCTTCTACCTGGGCTATCTCCATAACTTTCATAATGGAACTGAGATATTCTGCTATGCTGAGTCCTGCATTTAATGTAGCTACAATTTTATCCATAGTTTCTGTTCGTTCATCCTGAAAATTTATATAGAATTTTGATATGTCGTAGATGAAAAGATAATTTGAAGCTACAAGAAATAAAAGAGTTTTTACTCTCTCCAGAAATATTTCTCCGTAATTTGAGAGTACTTCTTCAAGTGTATTAAGTATTCTATTTAATACACTCATATTTATACGCTGCTGGAAACCGCATTCGGCAAGAAGTTTTATTTCCGCTTCCGATAACGTTATTCCAATACTCTGCAATTTATTATTTAAGTCTTCATATTGTTGTTCTGTTAGTTTTTTACGTTCTAAAGCCGGGCGGGTAATTTTTGCTATTTCCATGGAAGAATGATGTTCTATTTCTTTTCTTTCTATTCTTTCCTTTGGAATTTTAAGAGTAATAGAGAGTTTTTTTTCCGAATTTGTCAAAATTAAATCTATTTCGTCCTGATTGTAACCAAGGTGTGTCAGTGTTTTAGATAAACCTTTAGCAGAAAGTTTTTTATGTTTTAAATAATTTTCCAGAGCATTGAGTTTAAGTGCATTTAAATGAGTTTTCTTTAAATTATCTATGACATCTCTGTCTATTTCATGCCATGGTTCATTTGGAGCAAGTGTTTCTTTAGGTATAATTTCCTGTACTTCAAGTGCGGCAGTTGATTCTCTAGATGGAATATTATGAAGTTTTGTATCAATATCCAGTAATATTTTATTTATTTCCTGTATATTATTAATTTTTTCTTCAAGTTCACTGGTTTCCGTACTATCATCTTCAAGGAACAGGTTTATATCATCCAGCATATCAATATATTCTTTTATTGTGTCAATATATTTTATCAGCAGGTCTTTTTGTTCTTCCGTCGAGCCTTTTTTTAAATTTATCTTTATTTTTCTTAATAAAATTTTCATTGCACTTTCAGTTTTTTCAAGATATTCTAACAGAATATATCTTTCTTCACCTTCAAGGACTGTGTTCATTTTGTTAATCAATTCCGTAGAATATTCAGAATTATATCGTTCCATAAATTTCTCCATCAGATTTTTTCTTATTAGTTTTTACTGACCT
>JBEHWP010000573.1:0-4612 GCA_040217665.1 Vulcanimicrobiota bacterium | reverse complement strand
AAATCGTTTGTGTTTTCTGAGAGGTTTGAAGTCATAGGGGTGTTCCTCCGGGTCAACACCTGTAAGCATATAATAAACAGTTACACCTAAAGCAAAAATGTCTGCTTTTGTATTTGTAAAATCCACTCCTCTCTGTTCGGGAGCGGCATATCCTATTGTTCCACGGCTGGCCATAGTTCCGTCTTTTTCCGTATCAAAAAAAGTTCCTATACCGTAATTTATAAATTTTATGGAACCGTCAAGAGCCATCATTACATTTGCAGGTTTTAAATCACCGAAGCCTACAGGAAAAGGTTTTTTGTTATGAAGATAATAAAGGGCTTCACAGAGTTTTTCCATTATGCTGAAGATTGTTTTCAATGGTATCGGTGTTCCGTCCTGTGAATAGACTCTCATTAATTCTTCAAGGGTATTACCTTCTATAAACTCTGTTACTATAAAAAATCTGGCATTTTTATTTTCTTCAACAAAAGAAAAATAATCATATATTTTCGAAAGATTTGGATGATCTACATCAGTGATAAAGGATGTCATTCTTTCAAGTCTCTTCAACGTATCATGTAGAATATCTTCTGAAATACCTTCACAGGGAACATATTGTATTTCTTTTACCGATTTTACAACATTTTTCTCATCTGTTTCTTTAAGATCCTTTACCTTATAAACCACTCCGTTTATATTTTCAGAAAGTTTATCTAAAATTTCATATCTTTCAGACAGAACATGTCCTTCTTCAAAAGGTATAAGTGCCGTTTTGCCTTCAGGTTTTTTCACATAAGACGAAATTTTTTTCTCTTTCCAGTCAGAAGGAACCAGCTCGTCATGTTTAATATATCCCCCTTCCGATGACGGGAGGGAATAATCTGCGGCGATCTCTATATAGCTTTTTCCCGCTTCCTGAGTATTATCTTCAGTTTTTATGATTTTTTCTTCTATAGATAGAGGGGTTATGTCAGGAGTTTTTATTTCAACAGATTTCTTCTGTACTTTTTTTATTATAATTTTCCTTTTTTTACCATCAGGCCGGCCGTCTAAATATTCTTCCAGTTTATCTTTTGAAAGTTTTTTTGTAATAATATTTTTAGCAATTTTAGATTGAGAAGATTTCTCTTCCGATTTAATTTCATTTTCACATGACGGGTCTGCTGTAATTTCAACTGCCGGCTCTGAAGGCTTTTCTTCCGTTACTTCTCTTCCCGTATCTTTATTTTCCTCAAAATTTTTTTCTATATTATTTTCTTTCAACTGGCAGTCTTCTATATTATCACTCATAATATTCTCCTTGCAATTGCCATAGCTGGAATTATTTATGAAATACAAACACAATGTTTATATATAAAAATTATAACAAATTTATACTGGCTGTAAAAGTAAATTTAATAAAATTATAAGGGGGAATTTTGCATCATTTCGATACAAAATTCCCCGAACCCATAAATTTAAAGTCAAAAATACTTATACAAAAATATCATTTAACAGAAACAAAAATAGTTTCCATTTTCACAGAAGCCCTCTTTTTAATAGATGCTTTATCATAGTCCTTACTTTCTACAAGTACTGTTACTTTTTTATAACACTGATTGGGATCACTCGGAAGATATCCCGAAGTAACATTGACATTATAATTAAAACCTTCTATACTGTTACTGTCAGAAACAATCTGTGAGTAATCCTTGGATTTATAATTTTCAATAATCCTCTGAGCTATTATATTGGCCTGAGTATAATTTATACTTTTTTGCAGAGCCTCAAGCCCTGTAGTAAGAGTACCTATTATTGTAACAATAACAACACCTAAAATAGCAGTTGCCATTATAACTTCTGCCAGAGACATAGCTTTATGTCGTTTAAAATTCATGCCATGAAAGTATATTGTATACAAACCCACAGTCTGACGCTCCTTTTTTACTATAACTGTAGACAAGATTATCCAGGCTATTCTCATTATATATAATGTCAAATGTACCACCGTATGTGTCATCAGCCTCTTTTATTTTAACAACTCCTGGATTTTTGCTATCACCTGCTGTACCTGCAACTATTAAAGATCCTTTAATAAGAAAGATGCCATTCTCGTTAGTAGCAGTCACAGATTCTTCATTAGAATCATTCTTATAGTCATCTCCGTCCTGAGGACCTATATATTTACCACCTTTTTTAACCTTGCCTTCACCTTTTGTTCTTTTATTATCTTTACTTCCATTATCCAGTCTTTTTGTACCATTCTTAAACTCTTCCGATGCACCTCTGCTATCCATTGTAACAAAAAAATCGCCACATGTATAAATAAGACCGTAGAAAACAGTGTCTTCATAACAATTTACATTTATGTCACCATTGGAATAAAGACATACCTGGTCAGAAGAATTTCCTCCGCTTATACTTTTGCCGGTCAATGACAGTTCGCCTTCACAGTAAATATTACCCTGACCATAAAGTACATCGTCAATAGTATTGGAACATTTTATAGTAAGATTTCCTGAATCATATCTACCATCCTCATATGCTCTATCTTCTCTTCCGTATGTATATATAGTATAAGTGTTTAAATTAACAGGTGTATCTATTATAGTAAGATTACCTGTACTACCATAGCCTTTTTCATCTTTCTTCTTCCTGTCAACTTTAGATTTTCCATCTTTAGAATTGATTACTTTAATATCACTGTTAAGGGTAACAACAGAGTTAACATCATCAAAGCTAAGACCGTAATCTTTAATAGTATTATTATCAAGTTCCTTCCAGTTTTCAGAAGTCATTTCATCAGATGTATCATCATCGGGATTATAATAAAGCTTCTTATTATAAGCCTTATAGGTACCTGCAGGAAGGTTTTTGTATGAAGTAATCCCACGGTATTGCTCTATTTCACTTATAGTAAGCACTGGAATAGCTTTAACAGCACTTTTAGGAATAAAGGAAGGATTGGTATTGGGATCAACAATTTTGTTATTAATCTTGATGGGAGATGAAGCACTGACACAGCCTTCCGATACAATAGAAATATTTTTAGAGGTAATTTTAACACCAGGATCAGTAGCAGAGTCAAAATTGGAGTGAATAAACGGGAGATCACCGTTTTCTGTTTGAAGTATAAAGTTATCTATATCAATCTCCATAGAACCTCTGGAACCGCATGTCATAGTGCCTCCTCCAAAGGTCTTGGCTATTACTGCTTCAATATGCTTCACAGTATTTCCAAAGGCTACGGTAACGACAATACTTGCAGTTCCATTCTTAACAGGTTTTCCGCGCCACGAATAAACAGTATTTGTATTCGGATCTTCAAGTCTGTTGACAGAATAATATTTATTAGATCCTAAAGTAAAATTATTATCATTAGGATCAAAGGTTATATAAAAAAAACCATCATTTTCATAACTGATATCATTATTTGTATCACTGTTTGAAAATTCTTTTTTAAATCCTGCAATTTTTGCATTCTGATTCCGGCAAAATATCAATTTCTTACTTCCATCTGTTCCCCATGTAGTATCAGAATTCAGGTTCATTAATGCTTCATTAATTGCAGCTTCTGCCAGAGGAACGATAGAATTTCTCTCTACATCGGCAGTTGTCCTGTAAAGGGTATGAGAGGTGAGTGAGATAAGGGCAAGCATCATTATAAGAAGAAGGGAAGTCAGAAGAAGTACAGTAACAAGAGCAAATCCTCTAGTTTTAATATTTTTTCTGAATGACCTGATAAATGGTTTCATAAAAATTACCTCCTTAAATTAATTACTATTTCTCAATACTACAATACCTGTAAGATTAAGCTTATCAGAACTTGCAGGACTTGAAACACTATTTGGTTTCAACGGTTTTCCTGTATTAACAGTTATTTCAATTTTTGAACCAATTCTTGTAAATTTAAGTTTTCTTATATTTCTACTTACAGTTGTCGGAGCAGTAACATAGGTATTTTTAACCATATCAATATATTCATACATTTCTTTAGTATTATTTTTCATATCTGTTGGAGGATAGGGCATATTTGTAATAACAGTTGTAGAATAATTTGATATATTACTGACATCAATTTCTCGTCTCATAAGCTGATAATATCCTGGAGTAACAACATTCTCATCATCTTTAAGATAAAATAACACATATTTAGTCCATACCATCTTCCCGGAAGTTGTATCATAATCAGAAATATGAGACGTTTCATCATAAGATGACAGAAAAGATATAGCCTGACAATTAGGATCAGATGTGTTGGGATATGAAATTATAGTTACACTTTTTCTTGCACTGCCCCTTATTTCCCTCATTATTCTCACCATCGTAATCTGAGCGTTATCTTTAACGTCAATCTGCTGTCTTACCTTAAGCCAGCTTTTCGAGGAAACAGTATATATATATGTTATTAATCCAAGCAACATTACAAATATAGTCAAAGCCATCATTACTTCAAGTAATGTCATGCCACGTTTAAATAAATTAATATTCACCAGTAAAACTCCTCTATTCTATAATATAGCACAAATAAAAATTAAAATCAAGCAATTTTTTTTAAATATAAATAAACTTTTATGTAATATAACAGATTAATTACTATTTAAACTTGAGAAATCCATAAAATTAAATACAGAATTACTGTTTACACCTG
>JBEHWP010000572.1:0-4614 GCA_040217665.1 Vulcanimicrobiota bacterium | reverse complement strand
GACAGTAAAAATATTAATATAATTCTGGATGAGAAAGTTTAGCTTATCTCTGTTATGAAAGGAGTGTTGCCTTTATGTTAGGCAGTGTAAGCGGCAGTAGTTCATCATCTTTCGACTTTTCAATTCTGACTCAGCTTGAGCTGGCAAGAGATAGGGAACCGCTCACGCAGATGCAGACAAAGCAGAGTTCCAACAAGCTAAAACTTTCTGCAATGCAATCTCTGAACTCACAGATTGTGTCTCTGAATAGTTCCATAAGTACGTTAAACACTTCGTCAACCTATGCATCAAAGAGTACAGTTAGCAGTAATACAGGGGTAGCTACAATAACAGCGAATGCAAACTCTGCAGCAGGAACTTACAAATTAACCAATGTCACCCAGCTTGCAACAAGTACAAAAATGACAACCAGTTCTACAAATGCCGGCGGAGGGCTCGGAGGCTCCATATCTCCCACTGCAACCCTTATAAATGCAGGTTTCGGTATAACCCCTTCAAACGGAGGAGACGGTAAGGGTTCATTTACCATTGACGGTATTACTATAGAATATGACGTAGAAACAGATAAACTGGAAGACAGCAGTGATACGGAACATTCCATAGTAGACAGAATCAACAATGCCATGGCCGGTGCAGGAAAAAATATTACGGCAGATTATGATGAAACAACAGATAAATTCACTCTTGTCAGAACAGGTTCAACTGATACTATAAGCATCAGTTCTGGAGCAGATAAGGGCAATCTTCTTTCTGCCCTGAATTTGACCAGTGCAACTCAGGATACATCAGGAGGTAATAATACTGTTACCAGTTCCATTCATCTTAAAACCGTAAAAGCCGACGAAGTTCTCACATCAGCAAAATCTAACTTCGGAGTTTCCATAACTGCAGGAAGTTTCACTATTAACGGTACAACCCTTAATATAGGCAGCACCGATACCCTTAACAGTGTTCTGGAAAAAATCAACAATTCTTCTGCCGGTGTTTCAGCATCTTATGACAGGACAACAGATAAACTTGTATTAAATTCAAAAACTACAGGCACCACTTCTATAATGGTAGGAGCAACTTCGGATACGAGTAACTTCCTGTCTGCAGCTTTTATAAAAAACGGCGTAGCTACTGAAGAAACAGGGAAAAATGCTGTTTTCCAGATAGAAGGGATTAACAACGGAAATCCTATAACAAGAAATTCAAACTCTATAAGTGACCTTATAGACGGTGTTACAATACAGCTCAAGAGTACCTATAATACAGGAACTACTACAGAAACTCCCATATCTCTTTCCATAAGCCAGGACACTTCTACAGCCTACAATGCCATCAGCAGTTTTGTAAGCAATTTCAACAGCCTTGTTTCCAATTTAAAGATAAAAACCGCACCGGCAGACGTAGAAAATGATACTGTAACAACAGAGTCCGGTGTTTTACATGGCGATGCTTTCTTTACAGGTATGAGAAGTGAGTTGCAACTTCAGGCTACAAATCTGGTAAACGGTATTACAGGTAACTATAATTCTCTCAGTTCCATAGGAATTACACTTAATGAAAGCGGTGAGCTTTCAATAGACTCTTCGAAACTTAACAGTGCTCTCAGCAGCAACATGAGTGATGTACAACAGATTTTCACAAACAGTTCTTACGGTATAGCCAGTACAATGAGCACTTATCTTACAGGCATAACAGACAGCAGCACAGGTTCACTTACAAAAAGCATAGAGTATTTTACGGAAACAAGCAACAATCTTGACAGTCAGATAGAAAAATTCGAGGAGTATCTTACAAAAAGAGAAGAATATTATACACAGAAATATGCAGATATTCAGGCTACTTACGATGCGCTGCTCAGTCAGAGCACTTCTGTTATGTTTCAATTGAGCAATATATCAAGTGTTTCTCTGTTTTCAAAATAAAATCAGGAGGTAAGTATAATGACCGGCGTGGCAAATCCTTATGCAGAATATAAAAGAACTCAGGTGGAAACATCTTCTCCGGAAAAACTGGTAGTTATGTTATATGACGGAGCGATAAAATTCCTGATTCAGGCAAAAATAAAAATGAACAGAAAAGAAAAAGATAGAAAACAGATAGAAGAAATAAGTTACAGCCTGAAGAGAGCAAAAGCCATAATAAATGAGCTGGCCATAACTCTCGATATGAAACAGGGCGGTGAAATGGCGAAGAATCTTTTATTCCTCTATGAATTTATGCTCAATCAACTCGTAACGGCAGATATAGATATGGATATTGCACCGGTAGACAGGGTCATAGGAATGATTAAAGAACTCAGAGAGGCATGGCTTGAGGTTATCAAAGTTTATAATATGCAGAAACAGGAAAAAGAAATCCCTCCCGTAGATAATATACATAAAGAAAAAAGATTTTATGCTGCAGTATAGAAAGAGATGATTTTTATGAATCAAAAACATACTGAAGAAAGAACTTTACCGGCCAGACCTTTTGCTTACTTCCTTGTACAAAAAGGCATGGAAGAAGAAATAGAGTATTTTAAAGATGTAATCAGGATTTCTGAAGAGCAGAAATCTGCTCTTCAGAACAGCAATACAGAAATTGTAAATAAACTCATCCATGAAAAACAGAAAATTATGGAACAAATTGATAGAATTGAAAAAAGAATAAGCCCTGCAAGAAATATGCTAAAAAGTAATATGTCTCTCCTGTCCCGGGATGTAATCTCACAACTTCGCACTGTTCATGGAACACTTCAGGCTACAATGGAAGATGTAAAAATCAAGGACGGAGAAACTATTCATGCAGCAGCAAAACTGAAAGAGGACGCCTATAAAAACCTTATTAATCTACGAAACCATGGCAGGGTAATAGCAAAAAATTACTTTCCTCATAAAGACAAAGCCCCTGTACCTTATTTCTTTGATAAGAAAAGTTGACCGGGATTAAAGGATTTATGGGATTACCGGGATTATAAGCATAAATGCTGTCAATTCCGGTAACATCTATGACCGGTCTGATTACAAGGAAATGAAAATCTATTGCCCCCTTCACCCGTCACGATTATAACCAGTGGAATATGTACCTTTATAAGAGCTAACTGGTGCCAGCAGTAAATATGGCACCGGTTAAATCTCTGCGTTGTAATCTGGAGCGAAAAGAAATCATAGTACAGGAAACCACAAAATGTGTTTAATATAAACCTGGTATGATGCCAGTTATAACAGAAATATACGAAGGCGATATTTTTTTTTGCATAAGAGCACCACGCAGAGATTTGTCAGTTAATTAAATATGAATTTTAAATACTATGAAGGAAAAAAAAGTATAAATATAGAAATACTATTAAAATATGTACGGGATTACCAGGAGCATGACCATAATTTACCGGTCCTGATAATAAAAATAATTATCATCCTGAAAATCCCGAAAATCCCGAAAATCCCGAAAATCCCGGTCTAATTTCACAGAATGGAGAAATGAACTGTGTTAAAAAAGAATATAAAAGTACTGGTTGTAGATGATCATAGTATTCTCCGTGAAGGACTTTGTGAGATTCTAAAAAAAGAGGAAGGTATAACAGTTCTTGGTTCCTGTTCAAACGGACAGGAAGCTGTAAACCTGGTAAAAAATACAAAACCTGATGTAATTATAATGGATATAGAAATGCCTGTTATGGATGGGGTTACTGCAGCAAGAGTTATAAAACAGGATTTCCCTGACATAGAAATTATAATGTTATCTATGTATGACGATGATAAAAATGTATTTGAAGCAATAAAAGCAGGGGCAACAGGATATATGCTGAAAAATGTTCCCAGGGAAGAATTGCTGAAAAGCGTAAAGGTTGCAAGTACCGGTGAATCTCTTATTGATCCTTCTATTGCAAGAAAATTAATTGATAAATTTGTTTATATGAGCAAGGAATCCGGAAAAGAAGAAGAAGAAAAATCTATACTGAGCAAAAGAGAACTTGAAGTATTAAAGCTGGTAGCCAGCGGGAACAGTAATATAGAAATCAGTAAAAAACTTTTTATCAGTGATAAGACTGTTAAAGCCCATATGAGAGCTATATTTAAAAAATTAAAGGTCGCAGATAGAGCCCAGGCAGTGGGAGAAGCCATGAAAATGGGATTATTTTAAAGTTCTATAAAGGAGGGATGCTATATGAGCAATAATATAAAACTTAATACTACAAGGTTTGGTGAAATAGAAGTATCGACTGATAATATAATAAATTTCCCCCGTGGACTTGTAGGTTTTGAGGATTGCAGGAATTTTGTTATTGATATCAGTCTCTGGAGAGGTATATTCGGCTGGATGCAATCACTGGAAGATCCTGCCATAGCATTTATTATTACTGACCCTACTCTGTTCTATAAAAATTATGAAATAACCTTAAATGATGCAGATCAGCAGCTGATAGATTACTCTGAACATTCAAAACTGGAAGCATATGTTATTGTTGTCGTAAACAAGGAAGAAAAAATTATAACAGCCAACTATTTTGCTCCCATAGTTATCAATCGTACTGCTAACAAAGGTAAACAGATAATCCTGGAAGGGAGTGATTATAAGATAAGATACGAACTTCCCGGTAGTATGGTGATGAAAGAGGAGGATAAAAAAATTGTTAGTACTGAC
>JBEHWP010000571.1:0-4626 GCA_040217665.1 Vulcanimicrobiota bacterium | reverse complement strand
CATATTGAGAAAAATAATAAAAGTCAGTAAAACTTGAATAAATTTAAATGAAAATGAACGCTAAAACCTGGTAAGGCTGAATAAAGTTCGGAATTTTAATCCTGAAATTCTATTAAGGAGGAAAAAAATGGACAAAGACTCACACTTCATGGAGGATATTGAACCTCCGGGTAGTAGTATGGTCGGCGTTGCTGATCATGCAGATAATTCAGTTCCTTTTGTATTACGTAATACTCTCTCCAAAATAGCAAAACAATCCCCGTTAGCTTCGCAGTGTGTTCATCACTTACCGAGATTTAAAATCAACCCTAAGACCCAGTCTTTTCGTAAGAAATTCTTTCCCGGCATTACCAATGCGGAATGGAATGACTGGCACTGGCAGTTGAGAAACAGGATAAGAGATATTGATACTCTGGCAGGAATAATTTCTCTTTCCAGGGATGAATACAGTGCTATTGTACATCACAGTGGGACACTACCCGTGAGTATTACTCCCTATTATCTCAGCCTCATTGAAGCCTCCAACCCCTTACAACCTTTAAGACGCTCTGTTGTGCCTGTATGCAGTGAATATTTCAACTGTATGGGTGAAACGGGAGACCCTCTCGGTGAAGAGCATCAGAGTCCTGTTCCGGGACTGGTTCATCGTTATCCTGATAGAGTGCTTTTTCTTGTAACGGATTTCTGTTCAACATACTGTCGTTACTGCACCCGTTCCCGTATGGTAGGTGATCATGGCGGAGGATGTAATACGGAACAATGGGAAAAAGCCATAGACTATATAGCAAATACTCCTTCTGTCAGAGATGTGCTCATATCGGGGGGAGATCCTCTGACTCTTTCGGACGAGAAGCTGGAATGGCTTCTGTCAAGGCTTCACCGTATAAAACATGTAGAATTCATCCGTATAGGAACAAAGGTGCCTGCAGTATTACCTCAGAGAATTACTCCGGCACTGGCAAGGATGTTAAAACATTATCATCCGCTGTGGATGAGTATACATTTCACTCATCCTGAAGAACTGACACAGGAAACATCTCAGGCCTGCTGCCGTCTGGCAGATGCAGGTATTCCTCTGGGCAGTCAGACCGTATTACTTAAAGGGATTAATGATAATGTTGAAACCATGAAAAATTTGATGCATGGATTGTTAAAAATCCGTGTGAAACCATATTATATATATCAATGTGATCCCATACCGGGGTCATCTCATTTTCGTACTCCTGTGGCAAAAGGTATTGAGATTATAAGAGGACTGAGAGGCCATACCACAGGATATGCAATACCTACCTATGTGATTGATGCACCCGGTGGCGGAGGTAAAATACCGGTAGCTCCGAATTATGTAGAAGGACAGTCTGAAGGTTACCTGTTACTCAGAAATTATGAGGGAGGTCTTTATCGTTACCCTTCTCCTGATTTAGAGCTGGCTTTATGTTCTTAATGATTGAGACGTGAAACATGACAGGAAAAATCTCATGTTTCACGTTTTATTTTTTAGTGAGTGGTGATACTACCAGTCACGCGTTACGCGTTAATCGTCACGTTTTTAATAGAAGAAGGAGAAAAAACTATGAACATTGGTCTTACTTATGATCTTCGCTCTTCTTACCTCGAAGAAGGTTACGGCGAAGAAGAAACAGCAGAATTCGACCGTCCTGATACTATTGATGCCATAGAAAAAGCAATAAAGAATATGGGATATGGAACGGATCGTATTGGCCATGTAAGGAGTCTTGTAAATCGCCTCGCCAGAGGAGACAGATGGGATCTGGTTTTTAATATTGCAGAAGGTCTGAGAGGATTCGGGCGGGAAGCACAGGTGCCTGCTTTACTTGATGCCTATGATATAGCCTATACCTTTTCAGATCCTCTTGTAATGTCTTTAACGCTTCATAAGGGAGTAACGAAGCATATCATTCGTGACCTGAAGATTCCTACGGCAGATTTTGCAGTGGTAGAACATGAAGAAGATATTAAAAAAATAGATATGATATATCCCCTTTTTGCCAAGCCTGTAGCAGAGGGAACAGGAAAGGGTATAACTCCTTCATCAAAAATTAAGAATAGAGACGAATTAATTTCTGTATGTATGGAAATGGTGAAGAAATATAAACAGCCTGTAATAATAGAAACTTTTCTTCCCGGAAGGGAATTTACGGTAGGCATTACGGGGACAGGAGAGAATGCTGTCTCTACAGGCGTAATAGAAGTTATTTTAAGAGATGAAGCTGAAAAAGATGTTTATTCTTATGTGAACAAGGAAAAGTGTGAAGAACTTGTAGAATACCGTCTTGTCAATGATAGTATGGCAAAAGAGGCTGAAAAATGGGCTCTTGCCTCATGGCGTGGCCTTGGATGCAGGGATGGAGGACGGGTTGATATGAGATCTGATGCATCAGGCATACCTAATTTTATGGAAGTAAACCCTCTGCCCGGTATTCATCCGGAACATTCCGATCTCCCTATTATATGTACAAAAGCCGGTATAAGTTATCAGGAATTGATTGAAAGAATCCTGAATTCAGCCATTAAAAGAATTATTAGATAGTGAAGAGTGAAGAGTGAAAGGGGACGGGGAGAAACTAAATCACAGATTATCCGGTGTCGTATTTATTATAGTTAGTTTCATAAAAATCTATACTTAATGAGCTCGTAATGGGTAAAGCGTGATGCGTGATGCGCAGGGATTAAACCCGTCACGCCTTACGCGTTACGGGTCACCATACAAACTGTAGTAAGAAAACAGGTAACATATTATTTGAAAGATAAAGAATCGAGGAATATTAATGAATGTAGCAGTATTACATGGAGAGGTTCATCCTGATGCAGGGGAAGACGAACAGGATGTTCTCGTAGAAGTGGAATGTATATCTAAAGCTCTTCTGGAAGAAGGGTATAAACCTGTACCTGTTCCTTTTTCTCTTGATATAAAGAAGACAATAAATAAGCTTGAAGAAATCAAACCTTCTTTTGTTTTTAATCTGGTAGAAACGGTAGAAGGTAAGGGAAACCTTATATATTTTGCTCCTGCAATTTTAAATCATCTGAATATACCCTATACCGGTTCAAAACTCGATGCGATATATATTACATCAAATAAAGTTCTTACAAAAAAATTCCTTAAATCTTCAGGTATAAATACACCTCCCTGGCATGAGATAGATGAACGTCCCGGAGATGATATTGTTCCATGTATATTTAAATCCGTCTGGGAACATGCATCTGTCGGCCTGGACGAAGATTCTGTTGTTTTTAACGTGGAGAAACGTCATAAGGAAATAAAAAAACGTCTGGCTACCGGGGAAAAAGATTTTTTTATAGAATCTTATATTGACGGAAGGGAATTTAATATTTCCCTCCTCGAAGGGAAAAATGGCCCTGAAGTACTTCCCCACGGGGAAATTAAATTTGTTGACTATCATGATAAAATAAAGGTGGTCGGTTACAGGGCAAAATGGGATTCGGATTCTTTTGAATATCATCATACAAACAGAACCTTTGATTTTTCTGAAGAAGACAGGACTCTTCTGGAGGAACTTTCGAATATATCGGTAGCATGCTGGAATTTATTCAAACTGTCCGGATATGGCAGAGTAGATTTCCGTGTAGATAATAGCGGCACTCCATGGGTACTCGAGGTTAATATTAATCCCTGCCTGTCACCTGATGCAGGATTTATCGCTGCAGCACAGAGGGCCGGATTAAGTTTTAATGATGTTATAAAAAGAATCGTTGATGCAGTGAGTCGTGAAAAGTGAATAGTGAAAAGTGAAGGGTGAAGGGTGAATCCACCTGTCACGCGTTACTCGTTACGCATCACGTATTAAGGAGTTGTATTAATTATGACAGAAGAACATTCTATGACCTTCAGAGAAGACGTAAAACCATCTGATACAGAAACTGTGAGAAATATATTGGAGTCAAGCGGTTATTTTTATAAAGAAGAAATTGCAGTAGGTGTAGAACTGGTTGAAGAAAGATTGAATAAAGGGATTGCCAGCGGTTATCATTTTCTATTTGCAGAAGAGAATGGCAGAGCCCTTGGCTATACATGTTTCGGAGAAATTGCCTGTACGAAAGGAAGTTTTGATCTTTACTGGATTGCCGTACATAATGATATACGCGGCAGTGGTATAGGAAAGAAACTTCTTACTCTTACGGAGAAGAAAATTTCCGACATGGGCGGTAAACGTATATATGTGGAAACATCCAATAGAAAGCAATATGAATCTACAAGGGTTTTCTATTTAAAATGCCGATATACGGTAGAAGCGATCCTTAAAGATTTTTATGGTCCGGAAGATGATAAAGTTATTTTTCTCAGAGTAATCGGGTAGGAAACAGTGAGCAGTTACCAGTGAACAGGTTATCAGTTAACGGTTATATTAATGTGTACAAATTACTGTTATCATTCACTTTTCACGACTCACGACTCACTAATTACCGCTCCAGGTAAATTGGTACCCAAAAAATATGGAACATGCTCCTGTCCCTGTCCGGGCTCTGGAGGAAAAGATATGCCGTATTAAAAGAGAGTTATAAATTATATAGACGCAAAATATTAACAGTCTGCAAAACCAGTTTGCCACGCAACAGGATCATATCTTTTCCGGAAGAGTCCGG
>JBEHWP010000570.1:0-4627 GCA_040217665.1 Vulcanimicrobiota bacterium | reverse complement strand
GCTGGCTGGCACCACAGGGGTAAATAATTTTGCCAATAAATGTTACAGATGATATAATAAACTACTGACCTGAGCATAAGCATATAATAAAAAATTTCCTACCGTCAAGGGTTACGCGTTACGAGAACATGTATGTATTATTTATGCTCACCTCAGTAATATCTTAAAGAAAGGCTGATAATATGGTAAATAAAGTTAAAGAATATATAAGAGAAATTAATAATATTACTGATGATGGCAAGGGAAACAATAAATATTATGAAAAAATGAATAACTATAATAAATATATGGAAAAAATCAAAGAAAATTATCAGAAGCAGTTAAAATTTATAGAAAAAGAAATACCTCTTCTGAAAGATAAATACATGGAATCTCTCTTCGGAAGAGCATCTGAAGGAACAGGTTATAAAGGAGAAAGACCGGCTGAAATCAGAAAAAAAATTGAAGATTACCAGCAACTGTTAAGACCTGAATGTGCAAAGGTTCTGCTGGGAAGTCTCGAAGCTACAAAAGAATTTATGAAATATCTTTTTTATCAGGAAGAGCTGGCCTTTGATTTTACAAATTTTGAAGGAAGGCCTTCACTTAAAGCCGAATGGGGGCAGGCATACTGTAATGAAGCTTCATGCCTGAAAAGGGTTAAACTCTTATTACGAGATTTTACAGATGATAGTACTAAAGTTTTATTTCTCGGAGATGATGATCTTACCAGCCTGGTTTTAGCATCTCTGAGTAATTTTGAAGTCCATGTGATTGATATAGATGAGGAACTGCTTAAATTCATAAAGAGTAAAAACCCGGCCATCCATACAAGAACAATAGATCTTAACAAAGAAATTCCGGAAGATATGGCAGGTTATTTTGATGCAGTATCTTTACATCCTTATTTAAACCTGGACGGAATAAAGATGTTCCTCAGAGGTTCTGTAGATTGTCTCAAAAAACATAAAAACAGCAGGATATATATGACATCATGGCCGGTTGCTCTGTCAGATGACGAATATGCAACATTACAGAGAATAATTATTGACTCTCAATTAATATTTCGTGAAATCATAACAAATTTCGACTGTTACGATCTTTCAGATTGGTACAGCGATATGGATAATACTTTAAATATCTCGGCTATAGGTGAGATCATGGGCGAAGGTCTTGTAAAAAAACTGGCCCATCTTCCGGCAATAACTCCTGCAATGTATATTCTCTCACCGGCTCTGTATAAGTGATATAAAAAGTGCAAAAATATAGTATAAATATTATGTAAGAAAGAGGAATATTTTGAAAAAAAATTTTTATACGGAAGAAAGACCATCCACAGATTCTCTATATATAAATACCCTTATAAAACTGGCCTATGATTTAATAGAAAATAAAAAAAGTGTAATAGAATTAAAAAAATTATGTAACATTCTGGAATGTCTGTACAGAAAATTAATAATCGTCCATAAAAATCTCTTCCGGAAAAATTCCGAAGAACCGGTAAAAGACCTTTTAGAAGAATTCCATAAAATAACCGGAGAAATAAGTAAATATACAGAGCACAGAAACAATAAAGTTTTAAGAGAAGATATAGAGAATATAATAACTATTACAGAGAAATTATTCGAATCGTTCAAAAAATTAAAAGAAAAAGAACAACAATTACCGGTATATTCAAAATCACCTCTCCTGAATGAACTTATAATTTCAGCCAGAGAAATAACAGAGGAAATTTATCCAGAAAAGGCTCTGGAAGAAAAGATACATTTTCTCATATCCTTCACAGAGGCAACAGAAAGACAGATATATTCACTGGATTGCGACACTGTAACACTTATAAAGGAATATCCTGTAATAAAAAACAATTTCTCTCTCTTCAAAGAAGGTCTTCAGGAAGCATGTCTTTATTTTCAGGACAGACAGAAAACACATCTGAAAAAAGGTATTAACATGGCTTCAGAAGCTGTAGAAGAACTATTTTCTTCTCTGTCCCTGTTATATGAAGCATCTGATATTATAACAAAAATAATATGTCTGAAATGCGGTCATAAAAACAGTTTCCATAGTTCCTGCTGTGCTCTTTGCCGTACATTATTGCCGGAAAGGTTACCATCAGAAGAAAAGTATGAAATAAAAAATTTCGAATATATAATCACTGATAATTTTAATAACCTTCTTGAAGGTGCCAGACAGATAGAAGAGGGGGAGATAGGAGAGCAGGAATTTACAGAAATACTTAATTCTATGGAAGAAAGACTGGCCCGGTTCAGAGTTAAATGTGCTTTAATAAAAAACAAAGCTATAATAATCAGTAATATGTTTCTGTATATTGAGGAATATCTAACAAATATAGAAAATGGTATAAAACAGATGAAACTTTACAAAGAAAAACCTGAATATCTTGATAAAGGATTGACCGTAATATTTGAATCATCTAAAATTTTCAATGAAATACAATTAATTGCTGTGGAAGCAGAAAGAGAAATAGCAGAAAGAAAGGGAAAGATTTCTCATATTTAAAGGAGGAAATCCTTTCTATTATTAGAATTTTATATAAGAATCTTAACGATTAGCGCGTAAATCGTTACGGGGTGAACAGATTCTCATAGTTTGTTGTGACCGGATCGGTCATGACAGTTATAAGGGTTGAACATTATGTACTGTCCCGAATGTTACAATGAAATGCCTGATGATAATCTTATATGTGAACATTGCGGCTGTCCTTCGGAAAGCAAAGGTATTAAAGAGAAAAGAGTTCTGAAGGAAAGATATGAAATAATTTCCTCTCTTGCTACTGGAGGAATGGGTGAAATATATATGGCCTATGATTTACGGTTAAAAAGGCCCTGTGTTGTCAAGGGACATTACAAAAAAGGTCTTGAAAAATTACCTCATAATATAAGAGAACAGATTGTAAAGCCATTTGAAAAAGAAGCTGAAATGCTTGCAAATCTCCGGCATAGCAGTCTTCCCTGTGTAACGGATTATTTTATAGAAAAAGATACCTGTTATATAATAATGGACTATATAGAAGGTAATGATCTGGAAGTAATACTTTCAGAGAGTGAGGAAAAAGGTTTACCTGAAAAACAGGTTATAGAATGGGCAGTACAGATCTGCAGAATACTGGAATATTTACATGGTCAGAAACCTCCTCTTATCCATGGTGATATTAAGCCTGCCAATATTATAATAAGAGAATCTGACGGATGGCTTGTACTTGTAGATTTTGGCAGCGCATCTTTTTCCACTCTTAAACCTGATAAAAAAGAGGTTTACGGTACAGATGGCTATGCCGCACCGGAACAATATTTAGGTGTTCAGGAAGTAAGAAGCGATATTTATTCTCTCGGTTGCACCATGTACGAACTGCTCACAGGAGCCCTTGGTGAGGAAAATTTCATATTTACCCCTCCCGGAAAGATAATTCCCGAACTATCTCCGGATCTGGAAACTATTATAATGAAATGCCTGGAATTTAATATAAATAACAGATTTAGCAGTGCAAAAGAACTAAAAGAAAACCTACTGGCTTCATACAGCAGAAACTTCGGCAAAAAAAGCAAAGCAGTTCCTCTTGAAGAAAAGAAAGAGGAAACTGAAAAGCCCCCCCCTGAAGAAAAGACAGAATTACCTATAAAAGTCTTTATTATAGACGGGAACTCCGGGATGTGTGAGAAATATAGAGAAAAACTCTCATCCTGTAAAGATATTAACCTTATCAATACAATTTCCAATGTAGAGCAGGCAGTTTATGAAATATTCAGAACAAAAGAGAAACCTGATGTAATATTGATAGATATAAATATCCCTGCAGCGGATGATGATATTGGAGCGACAAATATACTCAAAGAAATATCCCCTTCAAGTAAAATCATAATCTTAAGTGACACTGTAATTGAAAGCCAGGTACTGGAATGTTTCAGCAGGGGAGCTTCAAGTTATTTGACAAAAAGTGACGCATTGTCGGAAGATCTTGAGAAAGCTATCAGAAATGCTTTTCATGGCGGTCTATCTATTTCATCACAGGCAAGCCTTATGATAGTAGAAAAACTGGCAAATAAAAAGGATACTGAAGAAACAAAAAAATGTCTTTACTGTAACAGACTGAATACCACACAGGCTAAATACTGTAATGAATGCGGGAAAAAAATCTTCCACATATCAGAAGATAGAACAGAAGATGGTCTGGATAGTAAAGATAGAGAAAACAATGAAGAAGAGGAAGAAATAATCGAAGAAATAATCTATTTTGACGAGAACGGAGAAGAGATAAACGGATATTACGAGGAAATAGTTGAAATAGAGGAAGAAGAAGCTATTATAAAAGAAAAAAAACCGGAAAAAAGAGAAGAAAAAATAATTCCTTCCAGATTTATCCCTTCCCATTACCCTTCAAAATCAGAAACAAAGAAACTGGATGAATTAGAGGGGAAACCGGGTAACAAACAGTTTACCCTGAAAAAAAATCAGTCAGAGAAACCTTATGGCAGTAGAATGCCTGTGAGGCGCCTGAAAAAACAGGACCAGGATTCGCAGGATTTGTAGGATTAAAAGAGAGTTATAAATTATATAGACGCAAAATATTAACAGTCTGCAAAACCAGTTTGCCACACAACAGGATCATATCTTTTCCGGAAGAGTCCGG
>JBEHWP010000569.1:0-4632 GCA_040217665.1 Vulcanimicrobiota bacterium | reverse complement strand
TTTTGGAATATTTGAAAGCAGGTGTGCCTGTTACGATTTTGACCCTTATTGCAGGAATTATATGGCTCAGTTTTTGTAAATAAAATAGTGTTGTAAAAAATATTCAGCAGTCAGCATTTATAATTTTTTTGTAATATGTTAAAATAAAAAAGAGGCAGGGGAAATATTTGCAAGGAGGCTTAATTTTATGAGTGTACTACATAAAAAATTAAAATTGGAAAGTAATTTTTTATCTTTTGAACTCCCTGATGAATTTTGTAATAAAAATATAGATATTACAATAAAGATTGATGAAGAAAGTGTAGTTGATAAACTACTCATAAATCAGATAAATATTGATACAAAAAAATGGAAATTTGATAGAGAAAAGATTTATGACAATGAACAACAATAGCTTTCTTGATACAAATATTTTGATATATGCTTATTCAATAAGTGAATTGAATAAGAAAAATAAATCTATTGAGCTTCTCAATCATAAAAATATAATTCTCAGTACCCAGGTTATAAATGAATTTGTATGGATTATGAGTAGAAAATATAATGTAGACCTGATAAAATTAGATATGATTGTTAAAACCCTTTTTGATACTTATAGAATAGTCCTCATAGATAAACAGGTAATAGAATTAGCCATAAAATTGTCAATAAAATATAATTTTTCTTACTGGGATGGATTAATTTTATCTGCTTCTCTGGTTAATGAATGCAATATTATTTATACGGAAGATCTTCAACATGGTCAGATTATCGATAAAAATTTGACTATATTAAATCCTTTCACGGACTGTTAATTCAGCATTTTTATTTTCTTTATTTCTTCTGATATTTTCTTAATTATTTCAGTAAAATTCAATTTTATCCTTATCTTTTAGAGGAAAGAAAAAAATATCTGTCGAAGTTATAGTTTCTATAAAATCTGCAGAGAGGGGATAGAGAACGTGATAAGAGAAAAGAATTTTTTCGAGAAATTACTTACAAGATCTTATAAAAAACCCGATTATTATAACCCTGATAAATATGATCTTGAAGAAGAGTTTGATAAGTATAAAAGAAAGGTCCAGAGTGATACCCAGGAACCAACAGCTTTTTTACGTCTTGGAAGACTCTATCATCATAAAGGAGAAATACATCTTGCCATTGATAATTATCAGAGAGCCCTTGAGATTGAGCCTTCTGATGCCTATACACATTATAACCTTGGCAATGCCTATTTTAAAGACGGAAGATTTGATGATGCACTGGTAGAGTTTTCCAAGTCTGTTGAACTTGATGCTCAGGATGTTTATTCCTATAATGCTCTTGCAAATACCTATTTAAAACTCGGCCGTTACCATGATGCTCTTAACAATCACAGAAAGGCTCTTCGTCTCAGTGCAAAAGATGCCTTTGCTTTTAAAGGTATGGGAGATGTTTATATGCATCTCGGTAACTATGAAGAAGCTCTGAATTATTACCAGAAATCCCTGGAAAATTCTCCCAATTTTTCTATGGTTTATTATAATCTCGGCCTTTTGTACGGTAAACTGGAAAAATATGAAGAAAGTATAAAAAGTTTTGAAAAAGCTATATCAATTGATAAATCCAGAGCTGTATTTTATCTTGCTCTCGGAAATGCCTGCAGGGAAATAAAGAATTTCAAGAAAGCTCTTGAGAATTATGAAAAAGCTATAAAGCTGGAGCCAAAATCAGGTGAAGCCTACAGATCTCTTATAACATTATTATGCGATCAGGGAAATTATAAAGAAGCTATAGAGAGAGGAGAAAAACTGGCAGAAATTTATCCGAGTGAAGGATGGCCTTTCGGTATACTGGGACTCCTGTATTTTCTTAAAAAAGATTACCAGAATGCAGTATTTTATTACGGTATGGCCATTGATTATGAACCTGAAGAAAGTTTACACTATTCAGGGCTGGGAGATATTTATTATCATCAGTACGAACTTACAAAAGCAGGGAACATGTATGAAAGGACAATTAAGCTCAAACCTTCTCCGTGGGCTCATAAACAGTTAGCCCGTGTTTATCAGGAACAGGGATTGTGGAATCTTTCTGAGAGAAATTATCAGGAAGCACTCAGAATGGCTCCCGGATTTTATGAAGTTCACATAGAACTGGGAAGGTTTTATGCCCTTACAGGAAAGCTGGATCAGGCAATAAATAGCTTTGACAGTGCCCTTTCTCTCAATCCTTCTTTAGTTCCCATTTGTGCGCTGGAGAAAGGCATAGTACTTGTGAGGCAGGGAAATGAGCAGAAAGGGAGAGAAGAATTTTTAAGAGGTATAAATTTTGTATCTGACAGGATAAAATCAGAACCGGACAATATACAGAATTATCTTCAAATAGCTCTTCTCTACAGAGAATTGAAAGATTATGACCATGTCATTGAATATCTTTCACGGGCTATAGAAATAAAACCTGCAGCAGAGATTTATTATCACCTTGGCCATGCATTCCATGAAAAAAATATTTCAGACAGGGCAGTCGAATTTTATAAGAAAAGTCTGGAACTTAACGGACGTTTCTGTTCTGCTTACGAAGGCCTTGGAATTGTAAGTCTGAATGAAGGAAAATATAATGAAGCAATAGATTATTTCAATAACATCCTTGAAATTAATCCCAGACATTTGTATGCAAACTATCATCTTGCCAAAACCTATGAGGTTATGGGAAATTACGATAAAGCAGAAGATGAATATCTTTTGAGTTTGAAAGTAAGTGATTTCAACCATAAAGCCCATCATGCCCTTGGAGGTTTATATTCAAGAAAAGGGGATTACACAAAAGCCATAAAACATTATGAAAGAGCTATAGGTTTGAATCCGGGAGAACCGATATATTACAGTGATCTCGGAGATATGTATAAAGAGAGGGGTATGACCAGAGAAGCTGCTCACTCCTATCAGAAAGCCATGAGATACTGTGACAGGGACACACTGAAACATCCCTATAAAAACCTTTATTCTGCTATAATGTGGCGTCATCTTAATGTAACCCAGTCTGTTCCTTTTCTCTGTCAGGAAACATCGGAGCAGTTTGAAAAATCAGAAGAAGTGTTTAATATTATTCCTCTTGAACCTCTTACAATAGAATTAGGAAAAGAGCTCCTTTCTCTCATAGATCCCAATTACGGGGGAGAACTGCAGGAAAGACTGGCAACCCTTCGGCGTCATATAGCTCTGGAACTCGGATTTGCGTTGCCACGAATATGTTTCCGTGATAATATGCTTATCAATCCCGGCATGTATATCTTAAAGGTTTATGATGTGGAAGCAGCAAGAGGAGAACTGAGACCGGGGAAACTTCTTGCAACCCATAAAGCAGAACTTCTGGATATTTTAAAAGGCGAAAAATGTAACGATCCTGTTTATTCCCTTCCTTCTGTCTGGATTGAACAGTCTCAGAGATATGAAGCAGAAAAAACGGATTTTATGATCCTTGAACCGGTAAATATCATTATAATGCATCTCTCAGAGGTTATAAAAACTCATGTAGGAGAATTATTCGGACTTCAGGAAAGTGCCTCACTGATTCATGCATTGAAAAAGCTAAATCCTGTAGTGGTTGATGAGATTTATCCTCATAAACTTTCTCTTACGGAAATTCATCTCGTTCTGAGGAATTTATTAAAAGAAAGAATCCCTGTAAGAAATTTGAATGTTATTTTTGAAACTATGGCAATCTATTCTTATATCAGACAGCCTGATACATTATCAGAATATGTAAGAAAATCCCTTAAAAAGATTATCTGCATGGAACTTATGGATCATGCCGGAGAAATTGCCGGATTTACCCTTGAGAGGGATTTCGAAAAATTCATAATGAGGCTTCTTAAAAGTGTTAAACCTTCTTCTCCTGTCATAAAAAAACTTCATGGTTATCTCTTTGAAGTGGTGAGTAAAAAGCTTGAAGAAGCAAAAGAGTCGAATTTTTTAAATCCTGTAATAGTTTCTTCTTCCGAATGTCGTCTTTCAGTAAGACGATTACTTGAAAAAGATTTCCCGGGACTTTCTGTTCTGGCTTTTGAAGAAATTGATTCTGATATAAATTTCAGGAATCTCGGCTCTCTGGGATTAACAAGAAAAGATATTCAGAAGCTTGAAATACAGCTTTCTCCCGATGAAGGAGATATAATAGAGGGGCTTGCCAATTCCATAAGAGAAGGAACTCTGGAAGTAAAGATTTCTGCTCTTACAAATATGGTGAAAATCAATAAAGATAAAGCCCTGCTTCATGTTATGAGTGCTCTTCGCAGCAATCAACCGGAATTACAGATAGAAGCACAGAATATTTTAGGAGAGTTTTATAAATAACCCTATGCAGGGGCAGTTTGCGAACTGCCCCTACAAAACATCTGCATAGTGGGGTCTCAGTTTCCTGAATATGAGGGCTCCCAGAACAAATACGGTAAGTGTAAAGCCCCAGAAATAAAGCATAAGACAGGGATGTTCCCAGAACCAGATTTTATATATAAAAGTCTCTCTATAGCCTTCTGTTATATAATAAACAGGATTCATTTTGAAAAACCAGTGCATTTTTTCAGGTACCATCTTCAGTGACCAGAATATGGGCGTAAGCCAGAAAAAAAACTGTAATATCACACCTATTACCTGTGACAGATCCCTTATAAAG
>JBEHWP010000568.1:0-4647 GCA_040217665.1 Vulcanimicrobiota bacterium | reverse complement strand
CTTCATCCAGTTACTCGTAACGCTTAACGCGTGACGCGTCACGGGTTACGGGAATTAAAAATCAACTGTAAAAGGAAGCAGGAAAAGTTTATTTTCTAACGAAAATTTTTAAAGTCAATTTTTTAAGGAGGAATTATTATGGCAAAAATAGGACTGGATACAAAAGAATATATAGCACAGTTCAGAAGTGTTATGTTACCGGAATTATTAAAAAATATAGAAAGCAATTTTCCGAAGGTAGAACTGGATAATATCTGTATAGAAGCCATACAGGAGGTTTTCCATGCTACAACCATAGCTGCAATGGAAGATTACCTGACATTTGCCCTGGAAAGAATAATAGAAGATAATAACAATAAAATCTATGAAGATCTTGTTAAACTCGGGGTAATAAAAGAAGATAAAGAGGAACATAAATAAAGATCAATTCCGGATTATTATCTAATAGGAGTAAAATTTATTGAAGAAAAAATGATAAAAATGATAGAGAAACTAAAAAATAGTGAGTATATAAAAGAAATACCAAAGATATTAAAAAAGATGGAACATAATACCAGATGTGAAAAAATTGAAGAACTGGGACACTTACTTGAGAATGAAGATTATGATACCAGATTGAAAGCTCTGAAAGTCCTTTCCGAACTTTCTGTACCGGAAATTCTTCCTCCTATTATTGATGCTCTGGAAACAGTGAAATTTTACGAATATGATATAAAGAGAATCTGTGACAAAACATCCAGGAAAAAACAAACCAGAGAAGATAATGTACAGAACCAGGAATTTAAGGATTTAGCCATAAAAACCCTTATAAAATTGAGAAGACCGGAATCTGTAGGGATGTTAATGGATTTATATGAAGATCAGGATGATCCGAAGAAACAGAAAATAATTATATTTATCCTGCAGGAACTCGGCAATATCGGAATTACGGAATTAAAAAGAATAAATGAATGTGAAGAAGAACTTGATAAAATAAAATTAATTATAAAAATTCTCGGACAGATAGGTTCAGAAGAAGCTATGGACGAGCTGTTAAATATGATTGAGGTAAAGAAAAACAAAGATCTCCACAAAGACATTATATTTGCCCTGGAAAATTTCACATCTCCCACGATAGCTTCTTTTCTTATTACATCCTTAAGAGAACAGAATAATACTATTGTCAGGCTCGCTGCACAGGGATTAAAAAAATATATAAATATTCCTGAAGTACACTCACATATTACAAAAGAAATAAAGCAAAGCAATGAAAGAGAAAGAGAAGAAATAATAAAATCTCTCGGCTATCTTGAAGATGAAGCTATAATTCCTATACTGCTTGAAAGTATAAAAGATAATTCCAGATCAGTTAAAATAGCTGTTTTAGAATCTTTGAAATCTATTCAATATATTAATTCAAGAAATATGGTAATAAACTGTCTCCTGGGATTACTGCAATATGAAGATATAAGATGGGAAATACTGACTGTTTTTGAAAAACTTTCTCCTCCTGAGATTAAAGAATCTTTAATTAAATTACTTGAAGAAGAAACTGCCGAGTGCAGGGCCATGGCAAAACATGGAGAGAGAAACTGGGAATGCAGGAAAATAATAGTAAAAATACTGGGTAATATGGGGAATGAAGATGTCATTCCCCTAATTATCAAAGCCATGGACGAGAAACAGTATTTTAACCGTCTTGTAAAACAGCAGAGCTGGACTATACTTATAGAAATCCTGTCCAGGATACCGTCGGTAGAAGCAATTCCTTATCTTATTAAATCTCTCCAGAATGATCCTTCCAATCTTTACAATCAATCTCTGTATGCATTGATTAAACTGGGTGAAAAGGCAATACCGTCACTTATAGAATCCTACAAAGGCAATGTTCTCAGCAGAAAACGTATAATGGAAGTGTTCTGCAAAACAGGTGATATGAGGGCGAAATCATTGATAATAGAAGCTCTTTCAGATGAAGACGAAGATCTGAGAAGACTTGCCGTAATAGCCCTGGGAAAAATCGCATGTAATGAGAGATTATCTTTATTCCGGGAATCTATAAAAGATAAATCTCCCAAGGTAAGAGCAACTGCCATAAAGACTCTGTGGCAGACAGGAGAACATGTGGAACCTTCTATTTTTATAGAAGCTCTCAAGGATCAGAAACCTACTGTAAGACAGACTGCCTGTGAAATTCTGGGAGAACTGAAATATATGGAAGCAAGAAAAGCTCTCAGCCAGCTTCTGGAAGATAATTATTCAGAAGTCAGAGAAGAAGCTCAAAAAGCTCTGGAGAAAATTGCAGTTTGACCGGGATTTACTGGATTTTTGGGATTACCAGGATGATAAAATAACCTTAGTCCAGGTGAAATTCTTAATCCCGGTAATCCTTTAATCCTGATCTCCCCCGGTCGTTGATAGTTAATTGATGAACTCTTACCATAAATAAAGGATTATTAAAAAATTATGGCCAATATTTTAAAAATATTAAAATCAGAACTTTCCAGATCATACAGAAAATTAACAATTGAAGGTAACCAGTCTCCTTTTTTTATAAGTTATCTCTACAGAAATACCTTCGATACGAGCATATGGGGTAAATACGGTGATCTGTTTGAAGCAAACAGCAACAATAATTCAGGCATATATGCAGAGGTGAGAATTGGTTCCCATGAATTTGATAATACTATAAGCGGAGGTCTTTATAAAAATTCCACTTCCGATGATTCCTATTCGTGGATTCCTTCTCCGGTAGGTAATTCTTCCGATGGCCTGAAACATACTCTATGGCGTCTTACCGACTGTAAATACAAAGAAGCTTTAATGGAGTATTATCAAAAGAAAAGCCAGATGATAAAGGAAGTGCTGATTCATAAAGGTAAACTCGATTTTTCGATTGAAAAGCCTTCTGTAAGCAAAGAAAAACTGACAGAATTAAAACTGCCTGTAAAGGAATGGAAAGGTCTTGTTAAAAAACATTCTGCGAAACTCAAGAAATATAAAGAAGTAAATAATTCATTTATCTCAATCAATGCAAGAGATGCTCATAAATATTATGTAAATACAGAAGGAAGCGAACTCAGTTCAAAGGAAACAAATATAGGCATAAGAATAGTGGTTCAGGGACTTGCAGAAGATGGAATGCTTGTAGAAAGAGACTGGAACGATATATTTATAAATCTGGAAGAATTCCCACAGGAAAATTTTATTGAAGAAAAGATAGAAACTCTTATCTCTGAACTCTGTGAATTGAAAAAAGCCGAAGTACTTAAACCATATGTAGGTCCTGCTATACTGTTTCCTTCTGCATCGGGCATATTCTTCCATGAAGCCATAGGCCACAGACTCGAAGGAGAAAGACTCCTCAGTCCCGGTGAAGGCCAGACATTTAAAGGTAAAATAGGAACCAGAATATTACCTGAATTCATAACTATCCATGATGACCCTCTTATGAAGGAATTTAACGGTCAGAGTCTTCTGGGGTATTATCCCTATGATGATGAAGGCATACCGGCACAGAGAGTATGTCTTATAGAAAAGGGAGTTCTGAAGAATTTCCTTCTCTCAAGGGCAGTAGTGGAAGATTTCAAACATTCAAACGGCCATGCCAGAGCAACGTACCATGAAGATCCCATAGCCAGAATGTCCAATTTTATAATAACATCTTCCCTTGAATACAGCTATGAGAAACTGAAAGAAATGTTAATCCAGGAAATAAAGGCCCAGGGGAAGGAATTCGGTTTAATCATAAAAGAAGCAAAAAGCGGAGAAACAAATACGAATAAATATAATTTTCAGGCCTTCAAAGGCCAGCCCACTGTGGTGTACAGAGTGGATCCGTCGTCAGGAGAAGAAACACTGGTGAGAGGAACAGAGTTTATAGGCACCCCCCTTACGAGTGTGCAGAAAATCCTTGCCACAGGCAACGATTATAAAAGAGTAAATGCTTTCTGCGGCGCCGAGTCGGGATTTATATCTGTTTCTACCATATCTCCTACAATACTCATTAAAGAAGTGGAAATGCAGAGAAGCACTGAAACAAATTTACAGCCTCTTATTCTTCCTCCGCCATGGTACAAAAAAAATTAACCCATTTGTGAAGGTAGAATCGGTTTTAAGAGCCTATCCGAAAAGTCATCAAATACCTTCCGGCAGGTGAGGCTCTTCCTGAAAATCTATAGTACTCGTGCAAAACAACATGTCTTTAAATACTGCTACGATATTACATTTATTTAATTTATAAATTACTGTTAATGCGGTATATATTTTGTCCTTCGGAGACTTCGTTGTTCCAGAGCCTCACCCACCGGAAAGTAGTGCCAGCGATAATTATTCCACTGGCACCACCAGGGAGTTGTCAGGAAATAACTACATCATATTTACAGTTTATATCGTGACGGGAGGATACTAGAGTAATTCTAAAAAGTCTTGTCCTAAATATTAACCGGATCAAATCCGGTTACCCGGTGCTCCTCCGAAAAAATCTAAACTGCTGCGTCTATATATGTTACAGATTGCATCATGCTGCTTTACATTATGCTCCGACCGGATACACCTGTGCTGCGTGATATTTTTTCTACGTAGCACCGGGTAACCGGATTTTTCTTAAATCACTGATGATTAATTTGAGACTTTTCTTTTTAGAATTACTATAAAACCTGTCCCTGG
>JBEHWP010000567.1:0-4649 GCA_040217665.1 Vulcanimicrobiota bacterium | reverse complement strand
AATTTAATACAGAATAATTTTCCATTAAGTAAAACTCCTTATAAAGAACTGGCTCATATTATTAATATTACTGAAGAAGAACTAATAAACAGAATAAAGGAACTTGAAGAAAAACATTTTATAAGAGAAATAGGACCGATTTTCTCAAGTAAAGATCTGGGTTATAAAAGTACTCTTGTAGCAATGAAAGTGCCGGCAGAAAAATTAGAAGAAACAGTTGAAATAATAAATTCCTACTATCAGGTTACTCATAATTACGGAAGAGATAATAAATATAATCTCTGGTTTACACTCATATGTCAATCAGATAAAGAAATAGACAGAATTATAAAGGAAATTAAAATTAAAACATGTATAAACGAAATTTATAACCTGCCTGCAAAAAAAATGTTTAAAATAAAAGTAAATTTTGATTTTTAACCGAAATTTTCTGGTAATGGCACAAAATAATTTTAAGCAGGAGAAATAATTATGGAAACACTGACAGAAAAAGATAAAGATATTATAAGAGAAACTCAGCGTGGAATTCCTTTATGTTCCAGACCTTTTCTAAAAATAGCAGAGAAAGCAGAAATTACAGAAGATGAATTAATAAATAGACTCAGAACATTTAAAGAAAAGGGCATAATAAGAAGATTCGGTGCCAGAATAAAACATAATAAAGCAGGATATAAAGAAAATATCATGGTTTTATGGCATGTGCCGGAGGAAAAACTCGAAGAAACAGGTTCTTTAATAGCAGGTTACAGAGAAATTTCTCACTGTTATATAAGGCCGGAACTACCGGATCTTCCTTATAATTTATACAGTATGATTCACGGCAGGGAAGAAGGAGACGTTCTTAAAGTAATTGAAAAAATTTCCGGAGTTACAGGTATAAAAGATTATAAATTGCTTGTTACGGAAAAAGAATATAAAAAAACAACTCCCCTTTATTTTTTGTGATTCGTTCATTTTTCAAATTTCAAAACCTTGCAAAAAGTCGTTTCATTTAGTATTATATAAAAATTACAAAAGCAAACCGGATAAAATATTTAATGGTTAATAGATGTCTGCCGGTAATCCTGTTAATCTTTAAATCCTGAACATCCCGGTCAGTCAATGGAAGGAGTCAATAAAAGTGAAAGGTATTACGAAAAGAAGTGAAGATTATTCCAGGTGGTACACAGATATTATAGCACAGGCAGACCTTGCGGAACATTCTGCCGTTAAAGGATGTATGGTTATAAAACCCTATGGTTATGCCATATGGGAAAATATAAGAAATGTACTTGATAAAATGTTTAAAGAAACAGGTCATGAAAATCTCTATTTCCCTTTATTTATACCTGAAAGTTTTCTGAAAAAAGAAGCTGACCATGTAGAAGGTTTTGCACCTCAACTTGCAGTAGTGACCCATGCAGGAGGTAAAAAACTTGAGGAAAACCTCATAGTAAGACCTACATCAGAAACAGTAATATGCAGTACCTATGCAAAATGGGTTAAATCTTACAGAGACCTGCCACTGCTTTATAATCAATGGGCAAATGTGGTCAGATGGGAAATGAGAACAAGACTTTTTCTGAGAACTACAGAGTTTTTATGGCAGGAAGGCCATACAGTTCATGCCACTTATGAAGAAGCAGAAGAAGAAACTCTCCGTATGCTGGAAGTCTACAGAGCCTGTGTTGAAGATTATATGGCCATGTCAGTCATTAAAGGACTGAAATCGGAAAGTGAAAAATTTGCAGGAGCCCTGAGAACCTATTCAATTGAAGCAATGATGCAGGATAAAAAGGCCCTTCAGGCAGGGACATCTCATAATCTGGGACAGAATTTTGCAAAGGTCTTTAATATTCAATACCAGAATAAACAGGGACAGCTTGAATATGCCTGGCAGACAAGCTGGGGCGTAAGTACAAGGCTAATAGGCGCTCTTATTATGTCTCACAGCGATGATAACGGCCTGGTTCTGCCTCCGAAAATAGCACCTCTTCATGCAGTCATAGTTCCTATCTACAAAACACTTGAAGAAATGTCACAGGTTATGGAAGTCTGTAAAAAGATAAAAGATGATCTCGGAGATAAATATACAGTCAAAATAGATGACAGAGATACTGAAAAACCTGGTGCCAAATTCTTTGAATGGGAGAAAAAAGGTGTACCTGTCAGGATAGAATTAGGACCGAAGGATCTTGCAAAAGGCCAGGTAGTGCTTGCAAGAAGAGATATAGGGATAAAATCAACAGTATCTATAAATAATGTACACTCTTCTATAGATGAGTTGCTGGCAGATATTCAGAAAACACTTCTGGAAAAACACAGGGTATTCAGAGAAGCAAATACTGTTAATATAGATAATTATACTGATTTTAAAAACCTTTATGAAAAAGATGAAGCTTTTGTCAGAGCCGGATGGTGTAAAAGTTCTGAATGTGAGGAAAAAATCAAAGAAGATACAAAAGCTACAATCAGATCGTTACCTATGGATGGCAGAGAAGACGGCGGAACATGTATTTGCTGCGGAAAACCTTCCAGTATAAAGGTTATTTTTTCAAAAGCCTATTAATGAACAGTGAGTAGTGAGCAGTTTCTGCTCACTACTACTAGAAGGGAGAAATGTTATGACAGTCAAAAATTTTATACCATATATACTTATATTTGTCTCATTGATAATATTTGGATGTGATAATAGAACTGAAGAAGAAAAAATGAAAGGTTACTACGACGAAGTAAAACTCTATTCAGGACAGATAAAATCACTTATAAAAAAGATTGACGATAAAAAAATATCAAATGAAGAGGCTTATAAACAGTTAACGGCAATCATGAAAAAATTTGATAAAATGGATAAACAGATAGAAGCTCTGAATTTCGGCAAAGAAACAGGAAAAGAAGGTGACGAAATATTAGAATTCTTCTATAGCTCTCTTTTTGATGATGAAGGTAATTTTACAGGTTTTGATAAGATAAAATTTGAAGTTACACCTCAAAACAGAAATAATGTATTGATTTTTACAAAACAGGTTCTGGCAAGGACAGCTAAAGATCTTTATAATGCCGCTCTGTTTTATGCTCAAAAAAGCAGTACTTCAGAGTCCAATGCCGCTTCATCCGGTTATTCAATAGCTACAAACAGTACTTTTCTTACCCTGGCAGGAGAATTTAAACAGGAAGATGCTATTTACAGCATAGAAATGCTGGATTGTCTCTTTGCATCTCTCAAGATAAATAGCCCGCAGAAAAAATGACAGAGATTTCCGGGATGTCTGGGATAACAGGATTTATATGAGAATTTTGTTAATCCTGTAATCCCTGTCCAATCCTGTTAATCCCTGTCCTAGTTTATTTCAGAATCTTCAGCTTTTAAAAGAGAATAATTACATTCAAAATTGTTATCCCACCAGGTTATATTTCTCTCTTCATCAATCAAATAGGCAGCAAATACAAATTCATTACCAGGTGTATCTCCTATGGATATAAAATTCGGATAAACTTTCCATACTTCTATAAAAGAAACTATGCCGTCTACAGCAATAGTTTTATCATAAACTGCAGGTAAATCCATTGATGTAGACCACCCGTCAGAGGAAAGTTTAAAACCTGCCTTTTTTTTCTTCCCCGTATTTTTCACATAAATAGTGCCTTCTATTCCGTAATACGGTAACATATGTCCGAATTTCTGAAATACCTGAACCAGAATTTTACTGCTGTATAAGGCAATATTACCGCCTACTGTACCTATATCATAACCTTGCATTTCTTTTATGCTTACTTTATAATTTTCACCGCCATTATTATCCCAGAAAATACCGTTATCTGTTTCATATTTAATTACAAATTCGGCAGATGATTTATGCAAAGAACCTGAGTATAGAGAATGATATTTAAAAGTCTGTATTAACTTCAGCGATTTATTGGCCCATGTTGATGTATCTCTGTAATGGATCATTACGTTTCTGTAAAGTGGGTCTCCGGCATTTTTAACATGAACCTGTATGTGTATGTATTCCTTCCCATCTTCTTTATAATAAGGAATAGCACTTAAAAGACGAACCATATTTATTTCTCCTTTCAAAATCTTCCTGTTCTTAGACGAATTGTGCTTTCGCTCCTGACAGATATCTTCGGTTTTGTCAGAACCATTCCTGCCAGACCGACAGCACAGATAATAACTGCAAAATAACATGCATTGTGAAACCCATCGACATGTATAGCGGGAGGTATGTTTATATGAATTTTCCCCGGTGTACTGTAAGAAAAATTTAAAGAATAGACAGTTTCAAAAAGACATATACCGACAACAGAAGCCAGATTTGACGTGAAGGATATTATAGCAGATGTTATTCCTTCCTCCCGGGGAGATACCTGACTCATTTCGAAACATGTATTGGCAGTAAAGAAAAATGTTATTGATGTGCCGAATACTGCAAGAGAAAAAACTATATATGGCAGAGACGGATTTATATTCAGGAAAGTAAACATAAAAGTGGAAACAATTACAAAAATCATTGCAACAATACAGATTATTCTGGGTTTAACGTATTTGTCCGACATAACACCTGCAAGAGGACTTATTACAGTACTCAACACAGGATAGATCATCATAAGAAAACTTATCTTTGAAGTGGTAAAACCGTGGGCAGAATCAAAATAAAAAGGAAAAAGAA
>JBEHWP010000566.1:0-4650 GCA_040217665.1 Vulcanimicrobiota bacterium | reverse complement strand
GTATTTTTAAGACACGCTCTAAGGATCAGTCAGGAAATAACTACATCATAGTTAAAGTTTATATCGTGATGCGTAATGCGTAATGCGTGACGCGAGGATACAATCGTTCTAATAATTTGCCGGAGTTATTTTTCTTACAGTCCTAAGTACGGTAACAGGCAAATTGGAACCCAAAAAATATGGAACACGCTCCTGTCCATGGCCGGGCTCTGGAGGAAAAGATATGCCGTATTAAAAGAGAGTTATAAATTATATAGACGCAAAATATTAACAGTCTGTAAAACCAGTTTGCCACACAACAGGATCATATCTTTTCCGGAAGAGTCCGGTCAGGGACAGGTTTTAGAAATGGATACTGACTTATCTGAAGCGGTAAGAAGCTTAACTTGACGGCTAGAGCCGTCAGTAAAATGATAAAAATAAATAATAAGGAGGTATTTGTTTTAATGACAAAATCTTTTTTCAAGAAACTCCTGGCAGGGACAGTGACAGCTATAATAGGAAGTACAGCCCTTCCTGCCTATGCTCAGGATATTTTACCAAAACCGCCTGAAAAATTTCAGGGTCAGGTGAACCTTACAGCAGAGGAATCCACACCTGATTTTCCCAGACCGATTAAAGCACCGGAAGGAGCACCCAATGTTCTATTAATAGTACTTGACGATGTAGGCTTCGGTGCTACAGGTACCTTTGGAGGGCCTGTCAACACTCCAACTCTTGACAACCTGGCTTCTCAGGGACTTCGTTATAACTGTTTTCATACGACTGCCCTCTGTTCGCCTACAAGAGCCGCTCTTATAACAGGCAGAAATCATCATTCTGCCCACTATGGTGTCATAGGTGAAATAGCTACAGGTTTTGAAGGCTATAACTCCATAATAGGTAAAGACACTGCCACTATAGGTGAAATATTAAAACAGAACGGATACAGCACATCATGGTTCGGCAAAGATCACAATGTACCTGACTGGGAGATGAGCCATGCAGGGCCCTTTGACAGATATCCGACAGGTATGGGATTTGAATATTTCTACGGTTTTCTGGGAGCTGAAACAGATGAATGGGATCCTCATCTTACCGAAAATACAAGATCTGTAGAAAAACCTGGCCATGATAAAAGCTATCATCTGGATAAGGATCTGGCAGATCATGCTATTAACTGGATAAAAGAACAGAAAGCACTGGCACCGGATAAACCGTTTTTTGCTTATTACTGTCCCGGTACATCCCATGCTCCCCATCATGCTCCGAAAGAATGGATTGAAAAATATAAAGGCCACTTCGATCAGGGATGGGATAAAGTAAGAGAAGAAACCCTTGCCCGTCAGATAAAACTCGGTATAGTTCCCGAAAATACAAAACTGACCGAAAGACCGGAAGCAATACCTGCCTGGGAAAGTCTTAATCCGAAACAAAAAGAACTCTATGCCCGTATGATGGAAGTTTATGCAGGTGCTCTGGGACACTGTGATTATCAGATAGGACGTATCATTGATTACATTGAAAAAAACGGACTAATGGATAATACAATGATTATATTTATAGCAGGTGACAACGGGGCAAGTGCTGAAGGTACCCTTCAGGGACTGGTTAATGAAACATGTGTATTTAATGGTATAGCAGAGCCTTTTGATTATGTATATCAGCATATAAATGACCTGGGAGGCCCTATGACGTACAACCATTATCCTGTAGGATGGGCATTTGCAATGGATAGTCCCTTACAATGGACAAAACAGATTGCTTCACACTTCGGCGGAACAAGAAACGGCATGGTTATAGCCTGGCCGGGACATATCAGTGATAAAGGCGGTATCAGGTCTCAATTTCATCATGTAATAGATGTAGTCCCGACTATTCTGGAAGCTACAGGTATAAAGGAACCTTATATGGTAAACGGCGTATATCAGAAACCGGTTGAAGGTATAAGTATGGTATACAGTTTTAACGACGAAAAATCACCATCCAGAAGGGAAACCCAGTATTTTGAGATGATGGGCAATCGTGCCATATATCATGACGGCTGGATTGCCTGCACAACACCTATGACTCTTCCATGGACACTGACAGGAAAAAAGGCTTCTCCCCGTGATTATAAATGGGAACTCTATAATGTTAAAGAAGATTTCTCTCAGGCCAGTAACCTTTCAGATAAATATCCTGAAAAACTGAGAGAACTGCAGGACATGTTCTGGGTTGAAGCAGCAAAATACAATGTTCTTCCTCTTGACAACAGAGCTTCGGAAAGAAGTATTAATTCGAACAAACCCAGTATGACACTGGGAAAAACATCTTTTACCTATTATCCGGGCATAGTAAGTGTGCCGCAGGGGGCATCTCCCAATATAAAAAATTGTTCACATACCATTACTGCCAGTGTAGAGATTCCCGAAGAAGGAGCAAGCGGTATGATTGTCAATCAGGGAGACCGTTTCGGAGGATGGGGTTTATATGTTCTGGACAGTAAACCTGTCTTTGTATATAATCTTTTAGGCCTGAAAAGGTTTATAATTTCGTCTGATGAAAAACTTCCCAGGGGGAAAGTTACCATAACCTACGACTTCAAGTATGACGGAGGAGGTATGGGAAAGGGCGGCACAGGAACTATTTCTGTAAACGGTAAGAAAGTTGCAGAAGGGAAAATAGAGAAAACAATTCCCTTTGCCTATGCTCTTGATGCCTGTTTTGATGTAGGAGAAGACAGAGGAACTCCTCTGATTGAAAATACCTACGAAAGACCCTTTAAATTTACAGGAACTCTGGAGAAAGTAGTTATTGACCTGAAATAGTTTTTATGTTCGTAACCTGTCGAGGATTTTGCCGGAGTTATTTTTAGTCCTTATGGTCAGGTCATCACGTAACATACACCTGCCGGTACCGCCGGCAGGTGTATTTATTCATAATCTTTATGGGTTCTGGGTTTTAAACTTCCTGACCAAAGACCCAACACCTAAAACCTATATTATCTCTGTTTTACCAGGAGCATCTCTCTGCCAGGTATGAAAGAAACTGCATAATCCATAATCTTTGCCGGTTCTTCACCTTTTTCCACAAGACGTTTTATTGCTTCCAGATAGGGAGCTATATGATTGAAATATTTTTTATATCCTTCACAGAGATAATTCAGGCCTTCTTCTCCGTCGGGACTTTTTATAAATCTTCTTTTAGGACATTCTCCATAACAGGCTGAAAGGAATTTACATTTCAGACAATATTGAGGCAAAGCTTTACTTTTATTACGTCCGAAGGCTTTTTGCCCGGAGCCGTTTACCATGTGAGACAGGTTATCTCTGAGAATATTTCCCAGTTTATACCGGGGATATACAAAATGATCACATGAATATATATCTCCATTATGTTCTATAACAAGAGAATTTCCGCAGTTTTCCGTATAATAACAGACAGTTCCTTCAAGTCCCAGATAAGCAGCAAGAGCCCATTCAAAGTTCATAACTATTGTAGAACTGACATCTCTTCTTACCCATTCATCAAATATATTTATTAAAAAATCCCCCCACCCTTCAGATGTAACAGACCATTCAGTAACAGAAGATATATTTCCCTCTTCCACAGGAGGAACTCCCAGAGTCAGCCCGAGTTTTTCAGAGACAGAGTCAGGGTTTCTTTCCACAATGGGAATAAACTGTATAAAAACAACTCCTGCATCTTTAAAAAAACGATAAACTTCAAGAGGTTTCTTTGAGCTGTATTCTGTTACACATGCAAGGATATTAAACTGAACATTATGTTTATGTATAAGGCCAAGGGCTTTCATAAGGATATTAAAGGTAGGATATCCTCCTTCAGTTATCCTGTGATAATCATGGACATCCTGAGGGCCGTCAAGGCTGAGACCTACGAGAAAATTATTTTCGGAAAAAAATTCACACCATTCATCATTCAAAAGTGTGCCGTTTGTCTGTATGGAATTTAAAATCTGCTTTTTACCTGCATATTTTTTCTGTAATTTTACTGCTTTCCTGTAAAAATCCAGTCCCCTCAGAAGAGGTTCTCCTCCCTGCCATATAAAAGGTATTTCAGGCACATGCTGCATTTCTATATTTTTACGTACATAGACTTCCAGTATTTCTTCAGACATATAATAATTATTTACATGCCGGTAAAGGGCTTTTTTTTCCAGATAAAAACAGTAACTGCATCGGAGATTGCATAGAGGACCGCATGGTTTCGCCATAAGATGAAATCCCTTTTTATCCCATATTATATTATCCTTTATCCGGTTTTTTTTTCTTTTTTGATTTCTTCCCATTCATTACCTCCAGGTTTATAAAAATATAATCACAAAAAATCAGTAAAACTACATGATATCAGGATTACTTGTTCCTCCTCCATCCATTATATCGGGAGGGGGATTGTCTGGAGGCGGATTTTTCGGAGGATATGAAGGAGGATATGAAGGAGGATGGTAGACAGGCTTTTCTTTCAGTCTTGCTTCATCTATTTTTGTAAGATACCCCTTTGCCTTATCGGCAAAGTCGCCTGCAGAAAATCTGTCCAGAATCTTCTGACAAAGATCTTCTGCCTTTTTATAATCTTTATTTTTCATATATGTATCAATCTGTCCGAGATATGATTTCACAAGTCCTTCTCCTGCTTCTTTCCTGTCAGGAAAAATATTTTCGGCAAAAG
>JBEHWP010000565.1:0-4653 GCA_040217665.1 Vulcanimicrobiota bacterium | reverse complement strand
AATAGATGAATTTTTCGGCGACAATAACGGTCTTATAGTGGCGGAAGTGGAACTGACCGATGAAAATCAATCCATTGATTTACCTTCATGGATCGGTGAAGAGGTTACAGGAGACCCGAAATATTTCAACTCGAGTTTGATAAAACATCCTTACAGTAAATGGTAAGGAGAATAGGCGTCACGCGTTACCAGTTACGAACTTATGACTGAAATAAAAAAAGATGGAACAAATGAGCCAGATCCTCTGGATCTTGACTCAATAAATTTATCAAAAATTTCTGAAAAGAAAATTACTCCTTCGGAAAAATGGATGAAATACCTGGGTTTTCCCCTGGGTATTATTATATTTCTAATACTTTATTACATGCCTTTGCCTGAAGGATTGAGTCTTTCCGGGAAAGGTGCTATTGCAGTTTTTTCCCTTGCTCTTGTATGGTGGGTAGCGGAACCTGTACCGAATTATGTAACGTCACTCATATTAATGGCCCTGCTGGTACTTACGGGCATAAGAAAAGAAGATGATGTCCTGGGTGCTCTGGGGTTAAGTGTCATATGGCTAAATGTTACAGCTTTTGTTTTAAGTTCTGTACTTATAAAGACAAATCTTGCCAAAAGGCTGTCCCTTGCAATTGTAGTAAGGTTCGGCCACAGTTCCAGTACGATACTCCTGGCTTTTATCATATTGCAGATGCTCCTTGCGCCTCTCATACCTGCCACTGCGGCAAGAACAGTCATGACCCTTCCCATTATGATGGTAGTCGCCACCATATACGGTTCTACTGCTCAAAAACCCGGTAATTTCGGAAAGAATTTATTTTTACAGAATCTTCAGGGTATAGATATATTTTCTTCTGCCTTTCTTACTGGAAGTGCGGCGAACCTTATTGCAGTGTCTTTTATACTCGGTATGGCATCACATCGTGTCTATTATACGGAATGGCTGTTTGGTGCCCTTCCTGTAGCTTTTATTACTCTTATTATATCCTGGTATACAGGGCCGAGATTTCTTTTCAGATTAAAAGAGGATGAGAAAAAACCTCATATAGAAGGCGGCATAGAAAGAATGAGACAGGAATTGAATAAAATGGGAAAAATTACATGGCGTGAAGTACAGGGAGCTCTCATATTTATCTTTGTGCTCTTTCTATGGGCTACAGACAGGTGTCATAAAGGATGGTTCGGTTTTGAAATAAGTGCTGTTATGGCATCTTTAATAGGCGCTGCCATAGCTCTCAGCCCGAAAATAGGTTTGCTGAAATGGAATGAAGCAGATATTCCGTGGCATCTTATGATATTCAGTACAGGTGCCTATGCGGGAGGAATGGCCCTTGAAGATACAGGTGCCGCAAGATGGGTAGTGGGACTCATATTCGACACCTTCGGTATTAAAGCAGGAATTAATTTCTGGACAGTTTATATCATTGTAATTCTCGTAAGTATTTATACACATCTGGTATTTACGAGTAAAACTATGAGAACCCTTATTTTAATTCCACTTATCATAGCAACTGCACAGAAGCTCGGATTCAATCCTGTAGCACTGGCATTACCTGCAGCATTTACCCTTGACTGGGTCATATCGCTTCCGATAAATGCAAAACCAAATGTCATTCTTTACAGTACAGGCCAGTATTCTGTGCTTGATAATTTTAAATATGGTTTTTTTATAACCACAGTAGGTGCAATATTATTAATTATAGCAGGATTTACTTTATATAGATTCCTGGGAATCATTCCATATTAAGAGGCGTGAAGCGTAAAGCGTTAAGCTTCAATAATTACGTATTACGCATTACGATTAACATTATGCCAAAAATCTTTAACATGATTATACTTACAATAATTTTCTTTATGTCCCTGCCTTATATTTCCTTTGCCGGTGAAGAAGATCAGATAAAAATAAAGGCTATAAGAGACATAATAGAAATAAAAAAGACCGGTGCTGCAGAAATAACAGAAGAAATTCAGATAGAAGATTTTAATAATAAAGAACTCTATCTTCCAATGAATTATATATGGGTAGAGATAAAATCTGCAGTTATAAAAGAAACAGGTGAAACTCTCAGCAGTTCAATAAAAACCCTGGAAGGTATAGATTATATTTATTTAAATTCTGAAGGCAAGGATATAAGCGGGAAAACCATACAGATTAAGTTCAAAGATCCTGCCTTTTTGATATGGAAAAATGCGGGGCCCGGGAATTTCGGGATTTATACATATAAAAACGAATACCGGAACAGTACACGAATGTTTATAGAAGAATATGACATGGAAGTTATTCTTCCTGAAGGTTTTATCATAAACAGTATCATTAAAAGCACTCCTGCTTTTACGAATAAAGATCCAGAACCTCCTTATTCATTTAAAAACCTCTCAAATGGAAGTCACATTTATATAAAAACTAAAAACCTTGCTCCCTTCAAGGTGTGCAGTATAGAATATAGTTTTGGAGAGAAAAAAACATCCCCTTTTTTAGCTGTAGCATCTATAATTATAATGGTATTATTTCTTATATTTTTCAGGGATCTTTTGCTGTAGGGGCAGGCGCCCCTGCCTGCCCTCTACCGGGGCAACCACAGGGGGTTGCCCCTACTCGGTGTTATATATTTTCATCAATACTTTTCTATTATTTCCGGCACCTTCATTATTCGGTTCAATCTTTAAAGATCTGTTATAACAATCGAGAGATTCTTTATATTCGCCATTATAATAGAGAATATTACCTTTAAGATTTAAGATTTCCGGGTCATCAGGTCTGATGGAAAGGGATTTATTTAAACATTTGAGAGCTTCCTGATAATTTTCCATAGTATAAAATAGATTTGCTCTTGCATTCCATGTAATCACATAATTCTGATTTATAAAAATAGAGCTGTCGAAACATCTCAGAGCTTCATCATATTTTCCCTGATCATATAAAATATTCCCTTTATTTGTCCATATGATTTCATCGGAAGGATTAATCTTCAAGGCTTTATCGTAATATTTCAGAGCTTTATCATATTCTCCCTGAATATATAAAATATTTCCGATAGAATTTATTGCCTCTATATATTCTGGTTCAATCTGAAGAGATTTATAGTAACATGTTAAAGCATCTTTATAATTTTTCTCTTTAAACAGAATCTCTCCTTTTTTAACTCTTATAACAGCACAGGCAGGTAACAACTGAATAGCCCTGTCATAGCAGGCAAGTGCCTCTTTAAACTGTCCTTTGTAAAAAAATAAATTTCCCTTACCATGCCAGACCTGACCATCATGTTCATTTATAGAAAGCCATTCATTACAGGTCTTTAAAGCTTTCTGAAAGGATTGATTTCCTTCCTTCCTTTTCCCTGTTTTATAAAGAGCAAATGTTCTTTTAGTCAGCAATAGAGGATATGAGGAATTAAGTTTTATAGCTTCATCATAAGCTGTTACTGCATCATTATAATTTCCTAGTTCATAAAAAGCATTACCCCTGCAACACAATATATCAAAATTCCCTGTTACAGCATTATAACACTCAATGGATCTGGATATACATTTTGTAGCTTCTTTATAATTTCCACGGATATTTAGAATTATACCTCTGTTATACCAGGCATCACCTGACTGAGGATTACATTCTATCGCTCTGTCAAAACATTTTACAGCTTCCGATGTATGTCCCTGAAGATGTAAAATTTTACCCTTTCCGCACCAGGCTTCAGAACAGTCTGGAGCAAGAGATAACACTTTTTCATAATGTTTAACAGATTCATCATATTTACCATAAATATAAAGAACCTTACCTTTACCGTTTAATGCCGGTATAAAGTCAGGCTTTAATCTTAATATCCTCTGATAATAAATTAAAGAAACATTGTAATTCCCATGATTATAAGAATATTCTCCTTTATTATAAAAAAATGAGACAGAAGCAGATGGTAGAAAAATCCATAATAATAAAAACAGGACAGGTAAACTGACCGGTAGCCATCTGATGATATTTTTTGATCTAGAATGAACCATTTATTTTCCCAGAGCTTTCAGAGCATTATCTTTATTTTGTCTGACAACTTCATCATCAGGATTGATTTCAAGGCTTTTTTCATAACATTCTATTGCTTCTTTATACTCACCGATAGAATAAAGACAGACACCTTTAGAGTTCCACACAAGTGGATCATCAGGATTGAGAGCAATACTTTTATTATAACAGTCTATAGCTTTTTCATATTTTTCCCGGTCATAATAAACATCACCCTTACCGGCCCAGCCTGTGGCATAATCAGGATTTATTTCTATTGCTTTTTCATAACAATCAAGAGAGTCACTATATTTTTTCTGTTCACGAAAAATGTTTCCCTTCATAACCAGGGCCTCTACATATGAACTGTTCACTTCCAGAGATTTACTGAAATATTTAAGAGCTTCACTGTAGTATTTTCGTTCATAAAAAGCATAAGCTTTATTGGCCCAGATAATCGGATTATCAGGTAGCATTTCAAGAGCTTTATCATAACATTTTATAGCATCTTTATATTTTTCTTTCAGATAAAATACGTTTCCCTTTTGATTCCAGAGAATTCCTGATAAAGGATAGATTTCTAATTCTTTATCATAATATATTAAAGCCTTATTAAAGCAATCTTCTGCATCTTTATCTTTTTTCTGGTAATATAAAATCTG
>JBEHWP010000564.1:0-4658 GCA_040217665.1 Vulcanimicrobiota bacterium | reverse complement strand
GTAAGAGATGTTACGGCTCTTCTGGAAGATACAAACAGCGAAATTGCGAGACTCATACATGACCTGGAACAGGAACTCGCTTCTGAAGATTATTCTGATGATAGTCTCTCAGGTTTTACCAGTATGGTTGAAACTATTCAGGATATAGATAAAAGAGAATTTCTTATGTCTCCCGAAGAAAGGGAAAATAAAGAGAAATATTTGAAGATCCTTGAAGAAATAATGGATATTCTATCCTGTTTCGGAAAAACTATTAAAGAAAAATATCATATTGAAGATGTAAAATTACTTGCAGAAGATCTTAAATCATTAAATGTAAACCTCCTTTCTCTTCAAAAATCTATTTTTATTCTTCCTCAGGAAATAGATGAAGAAGAAGAACTTATAAAAAATATTGTAAAATTGATAACAGAAGATGATATACTCACCACAAATTATCTGGATGTAAAAGACGGAGCTTTAAATTTTCTCAGAGGAGACATAGATGAAGATGAATTTATAGATATTCTTGATGACATGAAAGACTTAATAGATGAAGCAAAAGAAGAATATGATGAAGAATATACATATACAGACGGCTGGGCTCTTGAAAGCGCTACAGGTGATAAAATACTCAGGCAGGGTATAAAGGAATGGGAGGAGTCTCTGGATATTTTATATGACAGTTACGTGATAAAAGATGAACCTGCAATACACAGAGCTATAAAGAAAGCCTATGAAGCAAATAAAAAGCTTATTATAAACCAGAAACTTGAGGAATTTATAAATGATCAGGTAATGGCCAGAAGCGGTTACAGTATGGATTATTTCTGAAGAATACTTTGACTTTTTGTTTTAAAAATGTTATAATATTTTCTGTCTGGGATGAATTTTTTTGCTGAAAATATAATTTTTATATCTACTTTTTTGAAAGGCATATATGTTAAATAAAAGCAGAGGTTTCAGCCTGGTTGAAACAGTTATTTCAGTAGCCATTATGGGAATTGTAATTGTTACTGTTCTGGGTGTTTTCGTAGCAGGTAATAATGCCATAAAAAAAGGGAGGTATAGAACTGCAGGTGTAAATATTGCAGAAAAGAAAATAGCTGAAATTAGAAATCTTCTGATTACCTATCCTCATGTTAATACTGATATGAGAAGCAATATAAATTCCAGTACAATATCAGGTACGATTGATCATATCGAACCATCTTCCGGTCAGCTTATTGTATGGCATGATCCTGTTGCTTCTATGACAGCTTTTGGTATATATGGACTTGAGAATATATCTACTACAGGGGATTATGAATTTGCGATTAAACTGGAAGATTATGTTGACTCTTCAACTACTACCATATTTAATCTGAAACTGGTTACGGTTACAATTTACTGGATAGATCCCGTATCAGGAAGACAGAAGATCACAAAGATGAGCAGTTTAATAGCCAGAGAGTAATATTTTTACTTGTTGATCGGGTGACCTGTGGTGTAAAAAATCATTTTGTTGAAACATTAAAGGATAATTATGAGGAATTCAGGAGTAACCCTTATAGAATTATGTATTGTTATTGGCATATTTATGTTATTTCTCCTGGCTTTTTATGCCACTATGGATGTTGGTCTTAAAAGCTGGAAGATAGGAGAAGTTCGTTCAGATATTAAAACAACTGCAGAAACAGTAATGAAGAGGATTACAACTGAACTTGGAAATGCAAATTCTGTCGCTATTAATGTTTTTACTCCTGCTGATCCGAATGATCCGAATGCTTATATTTGTTTTGAAACCCCTGTATATGACGGAGACGTCATGTCTGAGCCAAATACAGGCGACCTGCTCTGGCAGGGTCATGTCATATATTATACTCTTCCAGATGGCGGCGATCATGATTTTAATACAAAAATGCTTTACAGAAGATATATACCGCATGAGACCGTGTATCCTTATAAATCTTCAGACAGAACAGTTGCCACTTTACTCGATAATATAAATGGTAATCTGGATTCCGGTCTGTCAGGAACGGAAATGAGTCAGGGACAGGTTATAAGAAAAATATGTACCAGGATTTCCCATGTCACGTTTGTTCACCTCGGTTCTATAATCAATATAGAACTTGGTTTTGTAGAAAATTTTCGCAAAAGCAGAGATGCCAGGGTTTCTTTTTCTGCAAGCGGCACAGGGAATATCGGAACAGAAAGATATATCCTGAAAAATTCTGTAAAACCTCAAAATTAATAATTTCTTTATATAAATTTATCAGGAGTGATATGTTATGAAGATTGAAAAAGGTATGATGCTTGTTACGATACTTATGCTTACCTTCCTTCTGGTAATGCTTACTACTTCTATGATATTTATTTCATCTCAAAATCTTAATATTACAGGTCTGACAGAAAGAAAATCAAAAGCTCTTCAGTCAGCAGAAGCAGGTGTGGAATATGCACTCTATCAATTAAATAATGACCCTAACTCATTGCCGCCATTAAATACGGAACAAAATATTGGTAATGGACAGAAATTTATCTTTCTTCCTTCATCAGGTATATATAGTTCCAGAAATAACCTCAGGAATAAATATGCCAGTGGTTCAACCCCGCCTTTTTGCGCAGAATTAATATGTAAAGGTATTAGTACAGAAGGAGCAAATAATACTGAAGCTATTTTAAGAGCTATATTTACAAGGGATGATAGAGTAGATTACAGTGTTTGCTCTGATGGTAAGGTTTTCATAGAGCCATGGTTATCACCATTAGTTCCTACTAAATGCAGAGGTAAAAAACTAGATGAAGGTGGACGTGTTCACTCGAATTCAACTATAAGAGTATATGGTGCAAATTTTGATATAGGTGATGGATTTCTTTCCTGCCCCAATCCAATAACTCAGGATAATTCTAACAGTAAGAAAAAAGAATATATTGTGCCTGAAAAATTACCCGATATAAATGATGCAGATATAATAGAAATAATAAATAATGGTTATAATGATCCAAATTGTTTAAAAATAGATCCGAATAATCCCTTTTATCTTATAGGTTATTTTGAATATGACCCGAATACTTATGGCTGTATACCCCATTCAGCTTCTGCTTCTTATAATTATGATATGTATTTCCATTCCGATCCATGGGAATATGTGTCTTCTTACAAACTTGGAATAGCTTCTTTTTATGAAGTAAGTGTCAATAGTTTCCTTTTAAAATATAAGAATTATTACTATATACCGGGTGAACCTCCTTATTTTCAGGAACCTGGCAATAGAAATAGAAATTTCTTTAATCAGTATTCTTCTATTACTTTTCGAGAATATCCTTCCAGTGGTTCTGATACTGCTTTTAATAATGCTCTCAAAAATGAGATAGGTATGACTATGTCAAAAGGTACCGATCCGAATAATCCTGCTTTCAAGGTTATTACACTTCAAATGGAAAAAGATATTTATATGCCTTCTACCTGTGCTTTTTTTGAAACAGTCAGAATGCTTGAGGGCATTAATCCCGTAATGCCTACTGCTATGAGAGATGCAAGGGTGGAATTGAATTTGAATAATCATGTAATTTATGTAAATGACGCTCTATGCCTTCAGGTGAGAGTCCGCGGGAAAGGTGCTATTGTATGTAACGGAACACTGGATTTTATAAATTCCAGTGATGTTGAAATGGTCGCTCTGGCTACGGAAAATGTCAGAATGTGCTGTCAGGAAACACCGGGAAAAATTGATAACGCCAATCCCCCTCAGGCTGCATATAGAGGTGTTATATATGCCCTGAATAATGTATTGGTAGAACAGGCATGGTGGAATAACAATCAGTATACTCTTCCTGATAAAATTTTGAGAAAAGGTGCTATTGTGAGCACAGATAAATATAATAATGACTGTACAGCGTCACCGCTGGCATGCAGGAATTATATTGAAGATAGTACGTCCGGTGTTTATATACATCCCTGTGATGTGAGGGGCGAGGTCGTGTTGATGAACGGTACTGACGGCATAGATATACTTGCTGATTTAAGAAAAAATAATTTTGCCGTTAAAAAGATGTTCTGTCAGAGAATTAAATAAAATATTGGAATAAGAAAACAATTAGGTGAGATTATAAAGTGAGAATCCTGAAGTGTGAAGAGGGAAAAATGTTTTGGTAAATATTAAGAGTTTTATTAAAGATATTATCCCTGTTTTTTTCTTTCCTGAATAGACTGTGTAAGACCTTCCCAGTTATATTTTGATCTGTTCTTCTTTTCCATCATATCCTGCACTGTCCATACCTGATTTCTTCCATGTTCTTTTGCATAGTAAAGTGCCTGATCCGTAAGGTGTATAAGCTGGTTTTTTACGGTGCTGTCCAGGGGATAACTTCCTACTCCTATACTTATTGTAACATGGAGAGGTTTTTCCTGTCCGGGGAATTCTTTTTCATCTACGAGTTTACGCAGTCTTTCTGCAAATATTGTCGCATTAGTGGCATTCTGTCCGGGAAGTATTATGGCAAATTCTTCTCCTCCGTATCTTGCCGGTATATCAATATTGGCTCTTACATTCTGTTTTACCATTTTTGCCACTTCCATAAGAACTATATCACCCTGCTGATGGCCGTAGGTATCGTTGAAATTCTTGAAATGATCTATATCGAACATAATAAGAGAAAACTGATATCCGTAACGTTTGGAACGGAGTATTTCTTCA
>JBEHWP010000563.1:0-4692 GCA_040217665.1 Vulcanimicrobiota bacterium | reverse complement strand
AAAGACGCCAGAATTAAACTCAAGAGGCTTTATCCATCTTAATTACAGTGGCTGTCTACTAGTTGTTATACATTATAATTTAAATGTATAGGAATTTTCATTCCGGTTAAACTATTATATGGTTGAGAGTTGAGAGTTGAGAGTTTATGGTTGATTTCAACTCTCAACCTTCAACCCTCAACTTTAAACAACTTGCCCGCAGGGCGTTAAGTTCATTTTATATAAAATTACTTTATAAAGAATCTTTTTATATTTATATGCATCTATATATAAAATGAATTTTCTTACTCGAAAGGTGGAATAATATGAAACATAAAGATGTCATAATAATCGGAGGTGGACCTGCAGGTATTACTTTCGGAAATCTTTTTAAAAAACTCAGACCTGAGGCAAATGTGGCAATGTTTCGTCCTGAAAATCACTCAATGGTTTATTGCGTAATTCCTTATGCAATAGAAGGTCTTTTTGACCCTTCCAGGACATTCAAATCTGATAAACTTGTTACTGATGCAGGAATAGAACTTTTACGCAGTTATGTTACAGAAGTTGATTTTAAAAGTAAGGAAGTTATTGATAGCACAGGAGATAGATATAGTTATCATAAATTATTTATAGCTACCGGAGCATCTCCTGTTCGTCTGCCACTTCCTGGAATAGACGCTCCCAATGTTTTTACAGTCAAAACAGAGGATGACATGTCCGGTATTATTACCCGCATAAAAAATGGAGCCAGACGGGCAGTTGTCATAGGTGCAGGAGCAATAGGAATTGAACAGGCACAGGCATACAGCGCACGGGGAATTGAAACATGGTTAATTGATATTGCACCGTATATACTGCCTAATATGTTAGATAAAGAAATGGTAACACCGCTGAATGAAGCTCTGGAACAAAAAGGTATACATTGTTTAATGGAACGTCGTGTGGAAGGTCTGGAAAAGACACTATCCAATATATCTTCAGTACATCTGTCTGATGGATATAAAATTGAACTGGATCCTGAAATAGATTTTGTTTGTTTTTCAGTTGGAATGAAGCCTGATATTGATATATTCGTGAAAGCAGGTATAGAGGCAAACGGTGATGGAATTGTAGTGGACAGTAAGATGAAAACAAATATTCCAGATGTTTATGCTGCAGGTGATTGTTGTACCTTTATTTCTGCTATTGATGGTAAACCTATAAGCGGTAAACTGGCAACCAATGCAGTGCCAATGGCAAAAGTTGCTGCCCGTGTTGCAGCAGGAAAGGATGATGAATATGAGGGTTTTTGTAACGGTGCTGCTACATGTGCTGGCAACTGGAGGGTCGGTTCAACAGGTTTCACAGCTACATTTGCTGAAAAACGGGGTATAAAGACAGTATCCGGTTATGGAGAAACAACGACTATATTTCCTATGATGCCGGGAAGTGAAATGTTAAAAGTTAAAATTGTTGCTGAAGAAAAAGAATTAAAAGTTATCGGAGGTCAGGTAATAAGTAAACTTTCTACTACAGATAAAATTGATATTATTACACTTTCCATACAACAGCATATGACTGTTAAAGAACTTTCTAAACTGTCTTACAGTGCTCAGCCCTGGCAGAGTTTTATGCCGGCACGAAATGCAATTGTAGAGGCATGTGAATATATTATGAATTTACCAATAAGAACCTATACAAAAAAGTAACATTTGTTATACAATAAGGAAGGTATTTGATGACTTTTCGGATAGGCTCTAAGTGAACTTTATGATTATTTATAATCCGGGATCAGTAAGTATCTTATTCTTTAATGAAAGAAGAATTTACTTATGATGGAAAATAAAATTAGTTTTCTTATAACTTATAAAGAGCGAATAATAAGTATATCTTATTCTATTCTCTCTTTATTTTTATTGAGTTATAAACTAATGTTTATTTCATAACTTATTGAAAATTAAGTGGCTGTGACTTTTTTAATTGTCGGATTTATCTATCACTTATTACGAGTTTATTATCTATGGATAATTATGAAACCATCTATATTTTTATAAAAAAGTACATTTTAAAAGAAAGGCAGGTTAATTTATGAGAAGAATTTTACTATATTTAATAGTAACATGCTTTTGTTTTACCTTTTTGTTTTTATTAGAAATAAAAGATAAACAAATGATAGTATCTGCAGAAAATAATAATAAAAATACTTTTGAGGGAGGAATCTGTCCTCCTTTTCAGCTTAAAGATGAACATGGAAATATAATTAATCCTGTAAAAGGTATTAATTCAAACGTACCTTATTCACCAAAACAGACATGCGGTAAATGTCATAATTACGAACTTATTACAGAAGGTTATCATTTTACACAGGGGAAAGGTGAAGCTTTACCGGAAAATTTTGCAAAATGTTATAACTGGGTTTTATCTCCGGGAAGTTATGGAGGAAACTGGTCACCTCCTGCTCCTCTTTTCAGACAACTTGCTCCTAAAGAAAATACGAATCCGAGAACTATAGATCTGACTTCTTTTGGTTTTATTACTGATACATGCGGTAATTGTCATCCAGGAGGAGGCCCTATGGAATATGACAGAAAAGGCAATCGTTATGATGAATATATGAAACAGAATAACCTGAAGAGCGGCGGAGAAAATAATCTTGATGGAGATTATTATAAAGCCAGGTGGATAGAAACAGGAGTGGTGGAAGCAGATTGTCTGCTATGTCATATGCCTGAATATGATTTTAATAAAAGAAACAGCCAGCTTGCCTCTTTAAATTTTAAATGGGCAGCTACAGAAGGATCAGGTCTGGGAGAGGTATCGGGAAAGATCCTTGATGGAAATAGTCCTGTAGTAAATTATAATATGAAAAAATTTGATAAAGAAGGTAATGTAATACTTCATATAGCACCTGAGCCACACAATAAAACATGTCTTCAATGTCATCTTGGTAATGGCTGGAGTAAAAGAGGAGCAAGTTTTTCTAACAGAACTGATGTTCATATGTCAGCAGGTCTTAAGTGTATTGACTGTCATGTAGCTGGAAGTCGTGCCATACATGAAATTATAAAAGGTAAAGAAGTTCATCAAATCGGTAAAGGAGATTGTCCTTCACAATGGATCCGCAATGATCTGGATAATACTGTCAGATCCTGTGAAAATTGTCATATAGAAGGATGGCATAACGCTCCCAGAGCAAGTCATAACTGGCTTCCTCCTCTTCATATGGATAAAATTTCCTGTCAGGCCTGCCATATACCCAGTCGTTCTGTAAAGAGTGCTCTTCTTCAGGCAAGTGATGTATATAATAATTCGCCAAGAATTTCTCCACCGGCAAAACGTATATGGACTTATTATGATCAGAAGATGAATTTCTGGAATTATCTTGTAGAATTAAATGTATTTACTCCTGAAGATAAGCGTACAGAGATTTCTTATCCGACTCTGGCTCGTTATAAAGGTAAAATTTATCCTGTAAACAGGGTTCACAGTGCCTGGGTCGGCTTTGAAGAAAAAGGTAAAGATGGTCTTAACCAGTTATTTATGAAAGATTTTTTTACTATGTGGAAGTTATATAGAAGTAATCCTGACAGTAAATATAAAGATCTGTCCCTTATAACAGATGACAATAAAGATGGAATAGTTGAAGTAAACAGGCCTGAAGAGATAGATGGTCTTCTCAGAGCAGTAAAAGAGTATCTTACAGATACAAAATTTCCGTTAAAAGATAAAAGACTTGTATGGGTCAGTGACAGTAAGGCATGGTATTCTTCTACTGAGAGCAGAGATTTACCTCATGAAATATATGAAGCTTCTGCCTATGCTTCAGTATATAAATTATCTCATGATGTCCTTCCTTCTAAAGCAGCTCTTGGTATTAATGGTTGTACTGACTGTCATAGTTCTAAGTCCAATTTCTTTAATGGTTCTGTTCTGGATGTTGCTTTTTCAGGAGATAAAGCAGAGCCAGAGTGGATTCCAAATTATAAAATAATGGGTCTTTCTCCGTTCTGGGTCAGAGCAGGTATATTCCGTGAAGAGAGCCTTAAGCCCATTATTTATATATTAATGTCATATTTATTGATAATTATAGGAATAATATTACTCAGAGAATGGGCATTAAAAAATAAACTCTTGCCAGATACCTATTTATATATAATATCATGGTTTATACTGGCAGGTTTTATAGCAGGCGGAATTCTGGCTTCTACAAAATCCGGGCTTATCAGTTATATGATTATAAGTCGATTTCAGCTGGATGCAAATCATTTCTGGATTGGTATTCTGGTACTTATTATTTCAGTAGTTCTTGCTATATATGGTTCATCAGAAAAGTTACGTAATAAAAAATCTTTCTCATTAATCTGTAAAATTCTATGGGCTATTGCAGGGTTTACAGGAGGCTGTGGAGGTCTTATGCTCCTTGCTGCCAGTGGATGGAATGTTTTTTCAAAATTTGCTTATTTTGGATTTGATCTTGGACTTCTGGGATTATTATTAATTTCTATGGTAAATCTGTTTTTATTACTGATTGTAAAAATGCCAGAAGAAAAAAAAGCATAACAAAGCTATAGTGCAGAGCTTTATGCTAAGTACCGCAACAGGTAAATTGGTACCCAAAAAATATGGAACACGCTCCTGTCCCTGTCCGGGCTCTGGAGGAAAAGATATGCCGTATTAAAAGAGAGTTATAAATTATATAGACGCAAAATATTAACAGTCTGCAAAACCAGT
>JBEHWP010000562.1:0-4699 GCA_040217665.1 Vulcanimicrobiota bacterium | reverse complement strand
AGGGCCGGCAAAAAAACAGGTTTCTGAAGAAAATAAAGGACCTTCTGATTCGTTTACACCCGGCGGAAGAACAGATGATTTAAATATTATGGCTCCGCCTATGAAGGATGTAAAATATATCCTTACTTCCTCTGATGATGTGCTGACAAGAGAAGATTATGACCCGACCAGCAGTAAGTATACATTTATGTTTGATACAGGGGGACATGAAAATATAAAGGATATACAGCTGAAAGGATCTTTTAATCCTGAGACCGGTAAATTCGATGCCGCCTGGAACAGGAATAAAGGAATACAAATGTATGATGACGGCACTCACGGTGATAAAAAGGCCGGTGACGGTATCTATACAGCCAGTGTAGAACTGGACAGAAACAGTGAAGTAAAACAATTTGCCTGGGGTGTTACGGGAGACGTTTATGACAAAAATGGTAAAAAAGCTGTTGATGATAAATGGCTTATGACGGAAAATGGTCCCAGAACATTTGCAGTAGACGGTCCTTTTACAAAACAGGTTTATCGCCTTACAACACATCATATTATGGGAGTCCATAAGATGGGAGAAGACGGTATATCTTTCCTGACCTGGTCTCCGGAGGTAGGTAAAGGCGATTTGAAAGATTATAAAGTCTATGTAGATATTTTTAATAAAGATGGAAAACTGGAAACTTCCACACCTATGATGAAAGATCCTATAACAGGTAACTGGAATTTACAGAAAGAAACGGGATGGAAAGAACTGGAAGGAAAGGGATACTGTTATTCAGTAAGGGATAATGAAGGAAAACCGCTTAAAAAAGGTGGTAAAACAGATGTTACTTACAGTGATCCTTATTCCAGATTCCTTCAGGGACAGCAGAGAGGTGTTGAGAGAATATTCGTAGATCCGGTACTTGGTATAGAAACAGGGTGGTATGACGATTCCGGTAAGGGTGGAGTTAATTATGCAGACAACCCTCAGTGGGGACGCTTTACTGTAGACAACAGACCCGATTCTGATAAAGTACAGCTTATTCTTATGGACGAAAATGGTAAACAGCTTACTAAAAAAGAACTTTTAGACAGACTCGGTGAACCGAAACTTCTTAAATATGAAGAGGCAAGTGCCGGCGATAAAAGAGATGTAGATACTCTTTTGAGATGGGGTGTTGATACAGACGGCAAGGTGACAGATTATAAATGGACAGACGGCGTAAAAGAAGACGGCACAATAGATATGAAAAAGGTCGGAGACGCCTGGGTCTCTACTGTGAATAATTTTGATAAACTTAAAGGTCTCAAATATGAATTCAGAGTATATGAAGGTGGCAGACTGGTAGGAGATAAAGACGGAAAAGGTTTTCTTACCGAAACAGAGAGGAAAAATACACCATTTAACGATCATTACAGCAATGTTATAAGTGACAGACCGGGAGCAGAAAGACTTTCTGTTATAAAGGAATCCAGTTATAAATTCCAGTACAGCAATGCTCCGAGAAAGAATGAAGATCCGAAAAAGGTTGTTATATATGAAGCTCATGTAGGAAGTTTTTTGGGCTCAAAAGATAATGCCAATCCTTCCAATTTCAAGGATATGATAGCCAATCTGGATTATATAGAAACGCTTGGTGCCAATACAATAGAACTTATGCCGACAAATGAGTTCGGAGGCAAACGTGACTGGGGTTATACACCTGATTATTATTTTGCAGGTGCAGAAGCCTACGGGTTTGAAATGCCTGTAAAAGAAGCTTTAGAGAAAGGTCTTGTCACGGCAGAACAGGTAAAAGACAAAGAATCTGTATGGGTTAACGGTACAGATGCCATAAAGGTATTTGTAGATGAAGCCCATAAGAGAGGTTTCAATGTATTTGCCGATGTCGTATATAATCATGTATCAGGTAAAGCAGATGCAGATAATCCTCTTAATATGATAGACGGAGATAAAAATTCCTTTTTCAAATGGTTTGGTAAATACACCAGTGAGTCTCCATGGGGGGCAAAACCTGCATACAGCGCAGATGAAGTAAAACAGTTCTTTACCAATAATGCAGTGCAGCAGATTGATGAACTGGGCTATGACGGTATCAGATTTGATTTCATGCAGGTTCTTCATGATTCCGGTTCCACAGGTGAAAAATGGGAAGGTATGCAGACAATCAGGAAATTTAATAAAACCATTGATAGTGTAAGTCCGGGTGCTGTTACCATAGCAGAAGATTTTACCAATAACTGGCTTGTGGCAGCAGATTATGATAAGAGTGAATGGCAGGGAGAATCAGACTGGAGAATGGAGAAACAGGGTATGGGATTTGACGGTGTATGGAATGACAGGTTCCATGATGATCTCATAGGTGCTCTGGAAGGATCTGCCAGTATTGATAAACTTATGGAAGCCTTAACCTGTCATGTAGGTGTGGCAGATTCAACCAATGCAGTTATATATGCTCACAGTCATGATGAAGTAGGTAATTCCGGTCAATGGGCAGCAAGGCTGGCAGCTCACAGTCAGGAGACTAAAGATGTGGAAAAACCCTATCCGAGGGCTATGGCAAGAACAGCTGCAGCTCTTACCCTTACCGGAGCAGGAACTCCGATGATTTTCCAGGGTGAGGAATTCCTTGATAATGCCGATTACAAACATGGTATTACCTCTACCTGGGGAAATGATCTCAGGTGGCTCAGTTTTGATATGAACCCTGCAAAACTGGCATCCATTAAGGGGGCAGCAGAAAATCCGGAACAACTTAAATCTTTGAGTAATGAAGAGAGGGATTTTGTACAGAAATATGCGAAAATGAGTCCCGAACAAAAGGCGGAAGCAGAAGTTCTTGCCAATAAGAGGGGGCATTTCAACTGGTATAAAGATCTGATTGCCCTCAGAAATAACAGTGAAGCCTTTACGTCAGGTTCCCAGATAAACAGAATTTTCACACATAATGGTGACAGGGTAATGGCCTATGAAAGAAAAGGCGGTAATGAAGATTATGTAGTGGTTTCCAATTTCAGTGATCAGACCCGTCATGGCTATAAAGTAAATCTTCCTTCAGGAAAATGGCAGGAAGTTATGAACAGTGACGCAGGTATATATGGCGGAGGCAATACCGGTAACGGAGGATCCGTAATAGATGGAAACAGCGGACTTACACTGCCTCAGGGCGGAACAGTAATATTTAAACGGGTCGGTTAGATTTTTTAGATTTTAGATAAAAGATTTTAAGAGGTGAGGGTAATCCTCACCTCTTATTATTTGTTATGTAGTAATTCTGCTCACTCCTTACTTCTTATTATCTCTCTGGTTCTGGAAGAAAAATTCCATTTCTCCTACTTCCTGCCCTCCATTTAATTTCTCAGTTATTTTAAAAGCGTCATAGGCAGAAAATACACATAAAAGTAGAAGAGGAAGCGCAGAAATTCCTCCTGTAACACAACTTGCACATATAAGCACAACAGAACCTGTAAGTAGAAGGGCCCCTTTGGTTATCTGTCCTACCAGTATTTGCCCCAAACCGGGTATTACTGCACTGGCAACTGCCATCCAGAGCGGTTCTTTTTTACCTGAAGGTTGTATATATTTTTTAGGTGTTACAGATGTTGTAGGAGCATAGCTCGGTGTAACACTGCTTTCCGGTACTTTAGAAGTAGATGATTCATACAGAGGTGATGCACAGGTTGTACAAAATCTGTTTTCATCGTCATTGGCACTTCCGCATTTCGGACAATCCATTTGTAAAACCTCCTTGTAAATAATGTTTCGTGACGCGTGACGCGTGAGCGTGACGCGTGACGCGAGGATTATTTATGAATTGTTATTTTATAGTTCTATAGTATTATATAAAATTCCTTTTACTAAAGTAGAATTTCGAGTCTATCTATGGTAAAATGATTTTATTAATAGTGAAGGGTGAGCAGGGCGTAAAACGCCCTTATGTGAAAGGTGAAGAGTGAAGGGGAAGAGGTTTTACTAAAACCCGTTATATTGTGATAGGATTATTTTATACCTGTCACGCGTCACGCTTTACGATCTTCAATAAATGGAGGTAACCAATGAAATATCTCATAGTTAACGCCGATGATTATAATCTGACAGAAGATGTGTCCCGCGGCATCATAGAAGCTTCCCGTAAAGGAATTGTTACCAGTACTACTGTTATGGTAAATATACCGGGATTTGATAAAACCATTGATTTACTGTTAAATTCTTCCATATCTGCAGGGATACACTTCAATCTTACCTTCGGAGAACCCTTATGTGGTGATGTGCCTGGTCTTGTAAATAAAGAAGGAAGATTTAACAGGAGATTTGAGATAGAACCGGAACACATATCTCAGGTTGTAAGAGAGATAGATGCTCAATATAATAGATTTCTTGGCTCCGGTATAAAACCGTCCCATTTTGATTCTCACCATCATGTTCATACAAAACCTGAATTGAAAAAGATATTTTTTGATTTTGCCCGTGAAAAAAATCTTCCCATGAGATCACGGTCAGAGCTTCATAAAGATGAAACTACGGCACTGAATATTAAAACTGCTGATTACTTTTATGAAAATTTTTACGGTGACCGGGCCACTGTATCTACAATGGAATATATTTTGAAACATTTAAAAGACGGTGTCAGTGAGATAATGTGTCATCCCGGTTATAATAGTGATTCCCTTGAAGGAATTTCGTCATATAATAATACAAGAGAGAAGGAGTTATCAGTTTTGACAGCAC
>JBEHWP010000561.1:0-4708 GCA_040217665.1 Vulcanimicrobiota bacterium | reverse complement strand
TAATGCGTAATGCGTAATGCGTAATGCGAGGACAGATTCTCATACTTCGTTGTGATCAGCGGGTTATGGCAGTTTTCTTCTTTACCAGGATTACCTTTTGTAATTTTTCTTTATTTCCATTGAACTTTATAAAAATATTCATTATAATTGATAAACAAAAATAAGGCACTGATGCAAATAAAATAGCATCAAATAATCTATAAACAATGAATAGCGAATTACTGTGCCAGTAATATATCCATTTCAGTCTCTCAGCTTTTTATCTTCAAACAAACCGGAGGAATAATATGTTCAGACACAAGAATCTTATATATCCATTTATCCTGCTAGTTCTTATAATTTCCGTCTCTCTTACCGGATGCGGCGGAGGAGATAATAATTCATCAGTAATAAATCCTGTTACTGTGAGCGATAAAGGCTCTATAGAAATTACAGTTCCCTGGCCGGAAAAGGGGAAGGAGATAGAAAGCCAGTTAATACCTTCTGGAGTCATAAAAATAGAGATAATTATAACAGGTCAGGGGCTCAGTTCCCCTTTAGTGGTAAGTTTAAATAACGGAGAAAATACAACCACAATCCCCGATATACCGGCGGGAGAAAAGCAGATTGAGTTCAAAGGTCTGGATGATTCAGGAAATATATTATGCCACAGAATAACCAGTATAAATGTAGTGGCAAATCAAATAAACTCTTTATCAGCCATACTGGGAGTAAGCATATTATCAACAGGTTACTGTCCTGAAAGTATAAATATATCTTCAGGAGATACCCTTTACTGGATAAATAATGACAGTGTGGTACACAGTGTTACATGCAGCAAGTTTGATTCAAAGGACATATTACCCGGTGAAGAATACAGTTATACCTTTAATGAAGAGGGACGTTATGAGTACAGGTGCAGTCACTGCGATTTTAAAGGAGTGGTAATAGCCGGACGTGAGATAATTACGTCACCTCCCACACAGCAGACAGCAGTCTGGTCATTGAGATATGTAAATCAGTTTGGAAGTCATCTCATTACGGCACTGGGAATACCAATAGGTATCGCACATGACGATAGTGGATACAACTATGTGGCCGATAGCAGGAATAACCTTATAGTCAAATACGATTCCGGCGGTAATTGTGTGAATTCCTGGGATACCAGTCAATTTTTCAATCCTTACCGTATAACGGTAGATCAAAAAGGATTTATTTATGCAACAGTTCTGGGCGGTCATTCTGTAGTAAGGTTTGACCAGTCAGATCTGGCAGGAACCCTTACCTCATGGGGGTCTTACGGTTCCGGGTCAGGCCAATTTAATTATCCTGTAGATGTAGAAGTAGATCAGACAGGGCTTATCTATGTGGCAGATATGATCAATAACCGGGTAGTAAGGTTTGATCCGAATGATTTTGCCGGCACTTTTACTCCTTTCTTTCCTGTTAACTATCCTTACGGCATAGCAGTAGCTCCGTCAGGACTTGTTTATGCGGCAGAATCATCCAGTAATAAAATAGTAACCTTTGATCCGAATAATTTTCTCGGTATCATTAACTCCTGGGGCTCAGGAGGGAGCGGTTCAGGTCAATTTAACGGGGTTACCGATGTAGAAGTAGACCAGTCAGAAAAAGTGTATGTAACAGACCGTGGTAATTATCGTATAGTAAGGTTTGATCCTTCCAATTTTGCCGGAACCTTTACATCATGGGGCACCCATGGTTCCGGGACGGGACAGTTTTTATTTCCTTTCTCTCTGGCAACAGATGGAGCAGAAAATATCTATGTTGCCGACTGGGATAGATCGTCTGTAATAAAATTTAATCAGAGTGATTTTGCCGGCACCTTTACAGTATGGAATACTGTCAGCGCAGGCGCCGGACTTAATGCTCCCCGTGATGTGGCACTGGACGGTTCGGGACATGTTTATGTAGCCGACACATGGAATCATCGTATAGCTCAATATGACATTACCGGCAATTATCTTTCTTCATTCGGAATTACCGGGTCAGGAACAGGACAATTTCATTTTCCTTCCGGTGTAGCAGCAGACGGGGCAGGATATGTTTATGTAGCAGATCAAATAAACAATCGTATAGTAAGGTTTGACCCTTCTGATTTTGCCGGAACCTTTACATCATGGGGTTCTTCCGGTTCCGGTTCAGGAGAATTTAATCAGCCTGCCGATGTAACAGTAGATCTGTCTGGAAAAATTTATGTAAGCGACCAGTACAATAATCGTCTCGTAAGTTTTGACCCTTCTGATTTTGCCGGAACCTTTACATCATGGGGCTCTTCCGGTTCCGGCTCGGAGCAGTTCAATCATCCCTGCGGTATGGCAACAGACAGGACAGGAAAAATTTATGTAAGCGATAAAGACAATAATCGCATAGTAAGATTTGACCCGAATAGTTTTTCTTCGACCTTTACATCTCTTGGTCAGGGGCAGGTCAAATATCCTTACGGCGTAACAGCAGACAGTTCAGGGAAGATATATGTCAGTGATACCGGCAATAACCGCATAGTAAGGTTTGACTCTTTTGCCTTAAACTTTACTTACTTCGGTTCTTCCGGCTCCGGTGCAGGACAGTTCAAATCTCCCATAGGTATAACTCTGGATAAAAACGGTAGAATTTATGTAGCAGACAGTGAGAATCATCGCATACAGATATTGGAACCTTATATGTACTATCAGAAAAAATAGATATATGATAAAATAAAATTCAATAAAAAGTTAATATAAATAAAATAGTCTTCATTTTTCATAAAAAATCAGGAGGGAGAAACAATGAAAATCAGGTCAGCTATAATCTGTGCAATACTTCTCTTCACAATAACATTATCACTGGCAGGGCCGGACGAAACATTACCTTCATGGAATAAAGGAGAAGCAAGAGAGAAGATAATAAAATTTGTAGACTCTGTAACGGATAAAAACAGCAAAAACTATATTACTCCTGAAAATCGCGTTGCAGTGTTTGATAATGACGGAACCCTCTGGGTGGAAAAACCGGTTTATATACAGTTTGAATATGAATTTTACCATATGAAAAAAATGGCGGAACAGGATCCTGCTCTCAGGGAAATACAGCCTTATAAAGCTTCATATAGTGATGATAAAACCTATCTGTACGGCGATGAAGTCGTGGAATACTACGAGAAAATGATTAATAATCATAAAGGTACGACACAGGAAGATTATAAAAAAGATGTGGATTACTTTCTTACCACACAGACTCACGGTAAATTCAAAAGACATTACATGGAACTCACCTATCTTCCCATGGTGGAACTGGTCCATTATCTTCAGGGAAAAGGGTTTAAAGTATATATAGTATCAGGCGGAGAAGTAACCTTTGTAAGACGTATTTCGGAAAAAATCTATAATATTCCCGTAGAAAATATAATAGGTTCCTTCGTGTCTTACGAATTCGACGTTCCCGATTGTAAAGGTGAAAGAGCCATAATAAGAGGAAACCTAATCAATATAGACGACGGAGCAAATAAACCGTTAAATATTGAGCTGTTCACAGGCAGAAGAGCCGTATTTGCCTGCGGAAACTCAAACGGAGACATGGAGATGCTCCGGTATACGGCAGATAACGGAGGATTTGCGCTTCTCATCCATCATGATGATGACACAAGGGAATATGCCTATGATAAAGGTATCAGGGAAGTGTTAAATCTTGCAGTAAAAGAGAAAAAAATAACAGTTGTAAGTATGAAAAGAGATTTTAAGAAAATATTTTCTTTTGAATAGAGAAAATATAAAAAGCAGGCAATCTCCAATATCTGTTTTTTAACATTAATTATTATTTTGCTAACCACAGTAAATATATATAACGTTAAACAGGGAGATGATTATTATGAACAAATTTCTATTACTTACTTTAATTGTATTATTTATATCCTTCCCCGGGTGTAATAAAGAGGTGTCCGGCCCTTCTCCGGTTCCCGCTCACGATAGAACATACAGTCAGGCAACGGCAAAACCTCAAATTACGGAAAAGACAGAAGTGCCGCAGACTAAATGTTTCGTGGGAGATGAGGAAAAAAAACTTGCAAACTCAAATACGGAATTCGGTTTGAAATTATTCAATAAAATAAACAAAGAAGATTTCGGTAAGAATATCTGTATTTCTCCTCTGAGTCTGGCTATTGCTCTCGATATGACTTATAACGGCTCAGACAAAAGCACCAGAGAAGCTATGGCAAAGGTGCTGGAACTGACCGGTATGAAATCGGAGGAAATTAATATTGCCTCATCCAATCTGATTAATTTCCTGAAGAGTTCCAAAGATGATCTTAAATTGACAATAGCAAATTCTATCTGGTATAGAGATGATCTGCAATTTACTCCTGAATTTGAAAATATCTGCAAAAATTATTATCTTTCAGAAGTCAGGAAAGGTATTACCGTTAATGATGTCAATAGCTGGTGTAAAGATAATACGGGAGGTAAGATAGAAAAATTTCTTAACGAGCTTCCATCGAATCTGGCCGTTTTACTTGTAAATGCAATTTATTTTAAAGGTACCTGGGCATCTAAGTTTGACAGAGAAAAAACTACGGAAAAATATTTTACCCTTTTAAACAAAAGTAAAAAGAAAGTTCCTATGATGAGACAGAATAATGAATTCTATTACTACAGGGGTGATAAGTTTCAGGCAGTGAGTCTCCCCTATCGTGACGGTAAAATTTCCATGTATATCTTTCTTCCTGATAGTG
>JBEHWP010000560.1:0-4709 GCA_040217665.1 Vulcanimicrobiota bacterium | reverse complement strand
CGTCCATAATTATAAAATCGTTTCCGAGACCATGCATTTTTACAAAGTTCATATTAAAACACCTTTTGGAATAGAATTTTATTAATTGTCTCTTTCCTCGCATTACGCGTTACGCGTTACGCGTCACGATTTAATATATTTGAGAGAGTTATTTAATTGTCTTTCCTTATTGATGAACATTTTTATCTGAAAAATTCTTTTATCAATAAAATATTCTCTAATACTGTCGTATGGGCACAGTTAAAAAATTTTTCTGGAGCAATCAATACAGACGGACATCCGTATCTTCGGGCCATTTCTATATCTGTTTCTACGGAATCTCCGACAATCATTATTTCATTTTTCTGTAAATTCCAGTCTTTTGCCAGCAGTTCAATCATATATGTACCGGGTTTCCCTGCCAGAAAATCAATTTTTCTGTTCAGTGCTTCTTCCACTGAAGCCACAATGGCTCCGCATCCGGGCATTAATTTATTATCTTCTACAGGGTAAGTTCTGTCACGGTTACATGCTATAATTTTGCAGTTACTTTTAATAACTATATTTATAGCTTTTGCAAGTCCTGCATAGTCGAAATCATGATGAAGTCCTATAACCAGGGCCTGTACTTTTTCCGGGTCATCACTTATATTGATGTGATGGGCTATTAATTCTTCAACCAGTCCGCCGGAACCGAGACAGTAAACATGTTTTATATTGTGTTCCCCAAGGTATAGAGCAGTTGCGCCTGTGGAGCTATATATATCGTGGACAGTCAATTCAAATCCCATATGTGAAAGTTTTTCATATATTTCTTTCCGGCTTTTTCTGGAATTATTTGTAAAATAAAAAGTTTTTATATTTTTTTCTTTCAGGTATTTAAATAAATCCAGAACACCTTCTACGAGTCTGTTCCCGTAATAGATAGTTCCGTCAAGATCAAAGGCTATTGCTTTAATGTTATTTATCATATTTTACCTCGCGATGTGTTCCTGATTACCGCCTGTATAGGCTCTAATTAACGTTCCGGGTAAATTAACACTCATTTATAAATTTTGAGTGAGTGGTGAATGGGTTTTCTTTAATCATTATTTATTATTTATAGTTTCCCGGATAATTTTTTACCTGTTGCGGTATCAGGTTCACTGAAAGTTAAAGGATTGATAATATATAAAGAATTTCTCTTAAACTTTTTTTTTCGCTGTTCCAGGGTCTGGGAATTAGCAGGGTTTTTACGCCTGCCTTCCCGGCAGATTTTATATTTTCTTCACTGTCATCTATAAATATATCTACATTACCGATTTTGTTTAAATATTCCCCTTTATTCTTATCATAGACAGGTAAATTTTCCCCTTCTCTTTTTGAAGGTACAAAGTGAAATGTCCTTATCCATCTGCCAAAATGCGTAAAGAGCCATGATGAAGATATATGACTTGCCTTTAACGGAACGGCAGTAAGAGCTATATGCCTGTAATTGTGCCCGTACGTTAAAAACCATTTCATTATGTCTGGAACAGGGAATATTATGTCTCTGTATTTTTTTAACCTGAAATTGTCAAGACTGTCCAGATATTCTGTCATAGATATGCCAAGCGCCCTGTGAGGAGGGTTCTCTTTCAGCTCTTCATATATAACATTACATTCCTTATGTTCTGTAAGCCATTGTTTATTGAACCATATTTTTAAAAGATCATTCAGTACATCATCTATATCCCATGCAATTGTTTTCATATAAGTTCTGAATTCTTGCTTTCTTCAAGTGGTGGAATAATCATATGTTTTAAAAATTCTTCCCTTGGCAGGAATGGCCATAAATCTTCCATAGGTAAAGTAACCATTGAACCGTCCGGTTTTACATGGGATTTTACTCTTGGTATAGTTGCCTGAAGAGGGGAGACCATGACTTCACATATACATGGCCTTTCTGTTTCTATGACTTCTTTGATTTTACTTTCTATATGACTGTGATTTTCTAGCTTTTCATTTTTTATATTATAGGCTTCAGCTATTCTCCTTATATCGGGTAAAGTCAGTTTACTGTTTTTTTCACTTCCTGTATATCGCCCATTAAAATAATTCCTCTGAGTCGCCATTATGGAACTGTATCCTCCGTTATTGATAATAAAAAATTTTATGGGAAGGTTTAATCTTCTGATGGTTTCCAGTTCCTGTATATTCAATTGAAATCCTCCGTCTCCGTTAATGCAGATTGTCCTTTTTCCTCCTGCAATGCATGCTCCTATGGCGGCAGGTAATCCGAAACCCATTGCACCAAGGCCGGGATTAAATATAATTCTCTGACCTTTTTTTACACGAAAGGATTGCATGAAGATTTCCACACTGGAACCGGAACTGCCTGGTATAATTATGTCTTCCTCAGTTAATAAGTCGGAGAGAACATCCATGAGAACATAGAGGTTCACATGTTCTTTCTGTTCTCTGTATTCTGGTAAAATAACAGGATATGTTTCATTCCACATTCTGCACGTATTAAGCCAGGACATACTTCTTTCTTTTACCAGATGTATATTGTTCAGAAATTCTCTGATAAAGTCCCGTCCATCTATTGCCAGAGGAAAATCAACTGGCATCTGTAATTTTCTTATTTCTTTTTCGTCAATATCGACTATAACTTTTCTGGCACATCGTGCAAAATGTCTGTGATTATAGGCAGTCTGTCCGAAATCCAGTCTTGCCCCTATGGATAAAAAGAAATCGGAATTTTGCTGTATAAAATTTGCCCCTCTCTGGCCTATGGCTCCAGGCCTCCCTGCAAACAGAGGGTGGTCGTTATCTAAAAGATCTATAATCTTCCATGTAGTTAAAACAGGAATTTTTAATATTTCTATGAGCCTGAGAAAATCCTCTTCCCCTTTCGCAAGCCTTATGCCATTACCTGCCAGAATGACCGGTCTTTCCGAATTGTTTAATACCTCTATTATTTTTAGAATTTTTCCTTTTACATGTTCAGGTTTTTTATGTTCTTCCTCAGCTGTAAAGGGTTTAAGGTTATCTTCTTCTATTACAGATGCCTGTACATCAAGAGGTATGTCAAGCCATACAGGGCCGGGTCTCCCTGTATTTGCAAGGTAAAGAGCTTTTTCAAGATGATATCTGATTTCTTCCGGTTCGGTAACAGTTACGGCATATTTTGTAATAGATTTTATCATAGAAATTATATCGACTTCCTGAACACCCATCTGCCTGACAGAATATTTTGACAGAAGATCAGATGTTTTCACCTGTCCCGATATAACCAGAAGAGGGGTAGAGTCAATCCACGCTCCCGCCACACCGGTAATTGCATTCGTTCCTCCCGGACCTGTTGTGACCAGGGCCACTCCGGCATTGTTGGTATACTGTCCATAGGCATCTGCAGCTATTGTACAGGCCTGTTCATGAAGATTACATATATATTCAATTTTTTTACACCTTCCGACTGAATCAACAAGGTGCATACATCCTCCGCCTGATAGCATGAATATATGCTTTATTCCTGCATTTGCGATGAAATTTATTATATAGTCTGATAATTTAATCATAGAAAAATACCTCCCCGGGTAACTGTTATTAATTGCTCACTGCTACAAAATTTCCTTTGTCAGATAAACTTCTGTTTTTCTTTCTCTATTTTCCATAATTGTCTGATCATCATAAAAAGAGTCATTTTTGTAGTGAGTGGTTGATATTTCTTCAAAAACAGCACCGTTGACAGTGCTGAAACTGTGGTTCATGTTTCTTTCAACAAGAATCATATCGCCCCTGCTATAGGTTTTCACAGAACCTCCGAGATCCAGATTAAGTTCTCCGTATATTACATTAAATGTTTCTTCTTTTAGTTTATGAGCATGTGAAGGGTGTTTCTGGCCGGGAAGCAATACAATAATTTTTTTACAGTATTCTCTGTTTATACAATCAATGATAGTTGCACCGAATTCTTTGAATTTTTCAATTCCATAATGATGGGATAATTCGCATTTTGTATTTAAAGGAATTACAGTATTGCTTTTCTTAAGAAGTTCTATAACGGTGCTTACATATCCCTGTACCATTACTCTTATATCTTTTAATATTATATTATCTTCCATAACAGGACTGTTTTTATCTATATCAACAGCGGCATAATAATATTTATATTTAGATGTATCATTTGCCTGGAGTTGGCCCGCCTTCCATGGAATTGCATAAAAACAGTTGTTTTTATCCAGTATTTCTCCGGTTTTAACATATTTATTGACAAATATTCCTCTTCTTAATCCTCTTAAATCATTGATTTCTTTTTCTGTAAATTGATATCTTTCATTTTTTATACCACACATGTCAAAAGCTTCTCTGGCGGATTTTAGCCAGTTATAAACCTGTTGAGGATTTGCCGAATAAGCATTCAGTTTAATATCTTCTGTTTCCATTCCTATGTGTTTTTCAAATATTAATGCTCCCTTGGCAATAGCAAGTTTGACAGATGTATAGTTTTCCGGGTCTTCATGAGTTGAATAACCTGTAGCTAAATCTTTATATCTATTTTTGAATAGATCTATTTGATTTAATTGAAGATTTTCCGGTTTTGTCGGATATTCTGCAACACAGTGCATAATAGATAGAGGTACTCTTCTGTTTGTGAAGAAATTCACTACATTATCTATATCTTTTAATTCTATACCTGCAGTAGAAGCTATGACAGGTTTATTTGCTTTTGCAATTCTTTCCAGCAGCGGCCAGTCCGTAAAAGA
>JBEHWP010000559.1:0-4718 GCA_040217665.1 Vulcanimicrobiota bacterium | reverse complement strand
CGAAGGTATTATATGTAGTAATACCGAAAATAGCACCGCCAATTACCGGGATGGCTATACCTATGGTTTTACTTATTTTCTCTCTTCCTATTTTTATGCCCAGGCGAAGGAGTATCTGTTCTATTATCTTTGCTATGCTTGAATCCAGAAATTTTTTTGCAGTGGAAAGGGCACTTTTAGTATATATTTCAGTCATAAGGGCCACACCTTTTTTGGCACTTCCCAGACCGAGCATGACACCTATAAACATGGTAAATCTGGATATAGTATCCCTGTCTATTTCCTGTGTCATAAGATCAGGCCATCCGTGAAGATAGGCAAGCTTCTGAATAAGAACTATTACATGCCAGTAAAATTGTATAAAATCTGCCGGTATGGCTCCAATGCCGGCCAATCCTCCCGGAAGCCCTGCTGCAGTAGAAGTAAGAGTGGCTTTAATCTTATGACTTCTTATACAGCTGTTACTTATATCTTCTATCAGGAGTTTCGATATGCCTGCCTTTGCCGGAGTAGTTTCAATGGCATTATTCACCTGTTCCTGAGTGGCTCCGCCTTTAGTAAGGACTTCACGGAGAAATTTTTCTCTGTCAATCTTTGCTCCCGGCAATTTAAAAATAATCTCCATAGTTCTGTACCAGAAATCTGTCATAGTTTCCTTCATAAAAAGCACCTCCTGTGAATATCGTAATGCGTAATGCGTAATGCGTGATGCGTAATGTGAATGGATTAAACCTGTCACGCGTCACGTGTTACGGGTCACGATAACTTAATACACTATATTTATCTAATTATACAATATTTCAGAGAAAAATTTTAAAAATTATAAAGAAATTTATATGCGAATGATGAAGTTTGCAACTTCACTGAATATGATTATCATATCTGATTGTGACCGCTCCGATCATGTCTGTTATTTAAAAGTTAGTGAAAATTATTTGCAGAAAATTATTCTGTGAACTATAATGCAATGAAATGAGGTGGCACATGAGAAGGAAATGGAAATGGACAGATTATCAGATAATCAAATTAAAATGGGTTCTTGAAATTTTAGAAGAACTTTCTGCTTACAAACCTCTTACGCTCAGACAGGTCTACTATCAGCTTGTAGGGAAAGGTCTTATAGAAAATAAAGTAAGCCAGTACAATATGCTTTCAGCCCTTTTAAAATGGGCGAGAATTGACGGTTATATATCGTGGAATGACATAGAAGACAGAGTAAGAGCCTATCATGATCTATCAGGATGGCATGATTCAGATAAATTTATAGAGGCTTCATTGAGATCCTTCCTCAAAGGGTACCGAAGGGATCTTCTTCAGAGCCAGAAAAAATATCTTGAAATATGGATAGAAAAGGACGCTCTCAGTACTATCTTCACAAGGGTAGCAGGTGACTATACCGTTCCTGTTGTTGTATGCAGAGGGTTCAGCTCGGTAAGTTTCTTAAATGAATTTAAAGGAAGACTAAAAAGACTCAAACAAAAAGAGCCTTTAATGTTATATTTCGGAGATTTTGACCCGTCGGGAGTGGAAATGCTTGAAGCAATGAAAATAACACTTAAAGATGAACTCGGAGTAAATGGCATAACATTTAAAAGGATTGCCCTTCTTAAAAATGATATAATTAAATACAGACTCCCCCATAATCCGGATGCATTGAAAAAGACAGATACACGGGCAAAAAAACATATAGAAGCCTACGGTGAACTGGCAGTTGAACTGGATGCCCTGAGACCTGACATTCTGGAAGGAAAAATAAAAAATGCCCTGGAAAAAGAAATTGACATGAAAATATTTAAACAGGAATTTAAGGAATATAAGGATGAATTAAAGAGATTGAAAGAAAAAAAAACATATATTATGGAAATTCTTGGTTATAATTCTTAAGCAAAATTTATGACTCTAAAGCATTTTCTCCTATGGCCATTGTGACTGCTCCCACCGCTAAATCCTAACAGATTATAGCGGGGGATTCTAGAGCTTCCATGCTCAAGGACTTCAAGCCCAAGTCCTTTATATATATAGCTGAATTATAGTCTCTTGGAATTACAAGATTACAAACAGGACAAATATGTGTCCTCATAGACAGATTTTTCTTTACCACATTTCCACAGCCAGAACATATCTGACTTGTATATTTTGGGTCTATCGCTATTACCCTTTTACCTGCTACGAGAGCCTTATATTTCAGTATCTCAAAAAATTTTCCCCACGAAACATCAGAAATGGTAAAAATTTTCCCGGCATGGAACTCAGTATGTTGACTCATTCTTCCTTAAGAAGTTCCCCTGAAATTTCTTTTTTTTCCTTTATTTCTTTTACAAATCTGTCGGCCCTGTCTTTATTTTTTGTTATTCTCTCTCTGTACTGTTCATATTCCTGCCTTGCTTTTTCACTGTAAATCTTAAATTCATCCTTCAATTTACTTTCAGGAACGGAACAATTATGCTCAAACCAGTGCATGGCAACTTTTCCGAGAGCCACAGTTCCCGCAAAAGCCACAGCAGCACTTACTGCCTGGCCGTATCCGGGAATGAGTTTTATAAGCTGTCTTGCCATTTCACGGAAAGAGACTCCTGCTCCTATGGTAGAGAGCAGTTCAAGAATACTTTTCGTGGAAACCTCTGTGCCGTAAAGATGGCCTATAGTGGCAACCATTGCAATCTGAACAGGTGTTATAACTGCAATATCTGCAACAGGAACAGGAACAAAAGCAACTGCTCCCGTAAGAACTGCATTTGAATAGATTACCTTATCGGCTTTACTTCTTTTAAGATAAATATTTGCCTTCTGTTTTGAAATAAAAGCATCCTGCATGGCAGCAGGAAGTGTGACATGTATCCTTGCTATAAGTTCTGTTATATTAATATTTCTTTTTGCAGATATGAAGAGAAATTCTTCAGGTGTAAGGGAAAGTTTTTCTTTTATAGAAAGCGTATATTCCTCTTTTTCTCTTTCTTCAAGGATATCGACCTTGTTTACGACAGTTATGCCACTGCTGCTTGAAGCCATGATTGCCCTGTGAAGTTCCTGATCGTCATCCGATATGCCGGATGCGCCGTTAAGACAGTGTATGATTACATGCTGATCATTCATGATACCTGCTTCTATTACTTTTTCAAGGGAAAACATATCAGTTCCTATGCCGGGAGTATCGGAAAAATCTATGCCGAAAATCTCTTTTGTCTGAGTATCGACTGTTTCGTCTGTTCTCATACTCACTTTTGCTATATTCTGTCCGAATATGGCATTAAAAAGAGAAGACTTTCCTGCTTTCGAGAATCCTGCTATAGCCACTCTGGGTTTTAATTTAAAGCGCTTATTTATATCCATAAGTATTTTCTCCACTACTTCCGTTAAAAATAATTCAGTCACAGGGTCATCTTTCATAATAAAAATCAACCTCTTTCAATTGAGATTATTTATTATAACATATTTTTTCGAAAATCAGGAATCTGAGGGTCTGTGTAGAATATATGACGGGTGACGGGTGTTGGGTAATGGGTGTTGGGTGATGGGTAACCTTATATCCGGTCACCGGTCACTGATCACTGGTTACTGAAAAAAAGGAGGATAATTATGGCCAGAATAAATTTTATCGTTACAGTTCCGATAGAAACACCGGGAGAAGATATCATTTATCTCACAGGAAACCACTATGAACTGGGGAACTGGGATCCCTGCGGAGTGGCTCTGAATAAAACAGGAGCCTGTGAATATCAAATAGAACTTGACCTTCCGGAAGGCATGACACTGGAATATAAAATCACCAGAGGTTCATGGGAAACAGTAGAGGTATCGGAAAATTTTAATTATATAGAAAATAGAATTAATTATATAAATTATGACGAAGATCTTTATATAAGAGTGGAAAACTGGGAAGATTGTTACGAAAAAACAGGTCAGAATACTCTTACGGGAAACTTTGACATACACAGAAATTTTTACTCTCACTATCTTGATGATACGAGAACCATTATGGTTTACCTTCCTCCGGGATATAATTACGAAGACAATCATTACCCTGTTCTATATCTCCATGACGGACAGAATGTTTTCGATGCTTCCACATCTTACGGAGGTGTGGAATGGAGAGTGGATGAAACAGCAGAAAGGCTTATAAGAGAAGGCAAAATAAAAAAGATCATAATGGTAGGCATTTACAATGACAGAGACAGAGATGATGAATATACTCACACCTATGACCCCTCCGAAGGGACAGGAGGAAAGGTGGAAAATTACGGAAATTTTATAGTAAAAGAATTAAAACCTTTTATTGACAGTGCATACAGAACAATAAACAGTGCAGAAGAGACTGCCATAATGGGATCTTCTCTCGGGGGATTATGTTCCCTCTATCTGAGCTGGAAATACAGGAAGGTATTTTCTCTGGCTGGTGTGATTTCGCCGTCTCTCTGGTGGGATGACAGAGATATTATCAAACAGATAAAAGAAGAACAGAATTTCGAAGGCCCTGAAAAAATCTGGCTTGATGCGGGCACGCTCGAAGGAGACGATGAAGATAATGACGGCATATGCGAAATGGTAGAAAATGCACGGGGACTGGGTGAAATTCTGCTGGAAAAAGGATATGAACTGAATAAAAATCTCTTCTATCTTGAAGTACATGGTGCAGATCACAGTGAGAACGCATGGTCAAACAGAGTAGAACAGATATTACTGGCTTTGTTCGGGATAAGAAGTGAATAGTGAGTAGTGAA
>JBEHWP010000558.1:0-4723 GCA_040217665.1 Vulcanimicrobiota bacterium | reverse complement strand
TTGCGCATCAAGTTTTGGAAGTAAATCTTCTTCTAAATATTTTCCTCCATGCTGAAATTCATGGTTTCCGGGAACAAATATTTCCAGACCCATAGAATTAAAGGCTTCTGCCATAGGTCCAAAAAACTGGGGACCCGGTTCATCATTACTTCCTTCATAAGAGATATCTCCGGTGTTAACTATAAAGGAATTTTCATCTCCGTAAAATTTTTCTCTGCTCTTTACTACAGCAGCTTCACCTGCTATTTTATTAAATTTATTATCATGTTCATCATTTGTGTGTATTATACTTACCTCAACAGGCGGTGCAGACTCGCTTTTAAGTCCTTTTGCCATAAGAAGGTTTCCTACAGTCGGTTCAGACATCTGAAAATACCATTCTTTTTCAGGCTTATCAGTGTCAATTTTTTTCTGTGAAAGAGATACTCCGTCTCCAGGCATAAGTGAGGAAAGGATCTCCATGTCTATTCCGCCGTCTTTTTTTTCTGTTTTTCTGGCTGCTGCAAAATTTGTCTGAGGAGTATTAATCTTGTTTGAAATTTCCATGTTTTTATAACACCTTTCTTTTACAGTGATCAGTGATCAGTGATCAGTGATCAGTTATTAATTTAATTGGAAGACTTTATAATTTAAGAATAACTTAATTTAACTGAAAGATCAATAGAGATATGTTAATAAATTGTTAAAATTCGGTGAAGTATTGAAACGTGGTGCGTGATGCGTGATGTGTGATCCGTGAACCGTGAATAAAGATATTTTTTTGTAAATAATAATGTAACCTGTAACTGATAACCGGTCACTGATCACCGGTCACTGATCTTAAGTCCTATGGGCAGTGATTCCCCGAAGAGCATGGTTTTTTCTTCCTGCCTTATTTCCAGTATTGTTTCTACAGGTCTTATATAATCTTCCAGGCATTTTTCTTTTTTCATTTTTCTTATCAGTCTTTCCCTGAGTTCGGGATAAATATCTCTTACTCTGTCTCCTGTATGTCTGGCTATACTGGACATACAGAAAGCCAGTGAATCTTTTTCTTCCCATTTGCTGTCGACAATTTGCTGAATCCACCTGGAAACAATATCTCCCGGAATAGTATTGTGAACGCTTGCACTGAAAGGAACCCTTGCCCCCAGTCTTGCAAGAAGCCAGAAGGTATTTCTCTGATTTCCTTCTTTTTTAAATCTTCCCATAAGCAGTTCTCCCAGTTTTAATTTATGTTCCTGAGAGAGTTCTTCCAGACTGACTGCCATTCTTAATATTTCAAGCCTTTCTGCAGGAGCCGGTGCCGGGCCGGCGAATGGTTTTATATGAGTTCTTTCCGAAAAAAGATAGGGAGAAATTTTATTGAATATTTCTTCCTGCCATTCCCCGGTAAGTCCTGCAGCAACACGTCTCCAGAGAATCCACCATTCCATGCGTACATGTTTTTCTTTATTATACTGAAGCCATTTAGGAAACAAGCTCCACAGTTCTTTTAATCGCCAGTCATCAAGGGGATAACCGAAGCCCGGTCTCAGACAAAAACCGGCAGAATTCAGCCATGATGCTTCATATTCAGGAGTGCTTCTTCTTTTTTCTTTAATTTCATAAAGGGGTTCCCAGAATTCTCTTATAACTCCCATGTCCCAGTCATTTCTACTCTTTCCCAGTAATTTTTCTATATGAGGAAAGAGGTTTTTGGGCCTTATATCCTCTGCCGTCAGTTTTCCGGGTTTTTTCATGAATGTATCAGTGATTAATTTTTTTATCTTTTTAATTGTTTCTGTTTTAAAAGGCCTGTCAATATAAGCTTTTTCTTCTTCTTTAATACGGAGATTGAATTCCAGTTTCCATTTATCGTCACAGTCGGGAGTGATACAGTATAATTCCAGCGTTCCCACTTCAGATACTTTTGCTTTCAGATGGACAGGTATTTCAACATGGTCCTTTTCGGTTTTCAATATAGTATAGAGAGGAGGGAGAGGAGCAAAATTATCATCGTTTATTTCCAGTATTTCTCCCGGTCTGTCAGAAAGACGGACTGTTGAGGAATAGAGAGGAAAACTCACCGGCTGGCCTACAAGAAGTAAAAATTCTTTCTCACTTATTGTTACTTCCTCGCCTTCTTCAAGGTCTCTTGGCATAATACATATGGACAGTTTTTTTTCTTTCCTGCCATCAATACCTATATAATAAGATCTGGGAGTGCCTCCCTTTATACGGAGTCCCCTTCCTTTTCTTACAAGCCCGTAGTAAACTCCTCCTCTGGCCACGGCAAGATCCATATTGCTGTTCTGCAGTATTTTGACAGGTGCACCGCTCCATCCGTTCAGCACATCTACTATGCGATTTCTTATAATATCAGGCTTTAACGCACCGCCGTTAAATATGACTACATCGGGACAGGCAGGTTTTTCGTCTGTTGACTGGGCCCTGAGGAAATATGCCATATGATGTGTTATGGCAGGATCTGACTCATAGGGAAGACCCAGTTCCTGTATACCGTATCTGCTTTTTTTTTCTGTTATTTCCGTAAGAGGAAAAAAACCTTCCATTATAATCTGAAGTACTTCCTCTTTTGTTATATTAACCTGAAGCATTCCTCCTATAAGGCGGCTTCCTGTTCCCGGTATCGTTATGGTTATATCTTCAATATTTTCTTCACCAAGTAACTGTTCTTTGGCTTTCTGACTTTCCTGACATAATATACCCCACTGTCTTGTATCCAGATTTCCGTGAGTATTTTTTATTTTTTTCTCCATGAATTTTGCGAGAGCGAGATCCATGTTATCTCCTCCGAGCAATATATGTTCACCTACGGCAATTCTTTTCAGATTAATGACTTCACCGCTTTTCTCAACCCTTATAAGGGTGAAATCCGTTGTGCCTCCGCCTACGTCACAGACCAGTATGAGCTGTGATTTACCGAGATATTTTTTCAGAGAATGTTCATATGTCGTAAGCCATGAATAAAAAGCTGCCTGAGGTTCTTCCAGGAGTGTAATATGTTCGAGACCTGCCATGGCGGCAGCTTTTACCGTAAGTGTTCTTGCCACTTCATTGAAGGATGCGGGAACAGTTATTACAATATCCTGATATTCCAGATTTTTTTCAGGATTATTATGAGCTATTTTAAAATTCCATGCTTTCTTTATATGTTCCAGATACCGGGAAGATGTTTCGAGAGGCGAAATTTTCTCCAGCTCTTTCGGACCGCTCCAGGGAAGTATTTTTGCAGTTCTGTCAACACCTCTGTGACAGAGCCAGGATTTCGCGGAAGATACAAGCCTTCCCGGTATAAACCGTCCCAGACGTTTCGCATATTCACCTGTAATGAAATGCTCCTCTTCACTCCAGGGAAGTCTGTAGCTTTCAGCGGTAATTTCATAATTGCCCGGTATGTAAAGAAAAGAAGGAAAGAGCTCCATGTCCGCCACTTCTGATTTTTCTATCAGCTGCGGTACACGGAAAATGTGTATGTCAGGTTTTTCTTTGTTTTTTAATTCTTCTATAGATGTATAGGATACCGCGCAGTTTGTAGTGCCGAGATCGATACTTACTATATACAGTGGTTTATTCATGGTTTTATTATATCAGGAAAGATTATCTGCTGCAACCAGAGATTTATCGGAACTTACGGTTTTTAATATAAAAGCCGGAATTTTGAATCCCTCATGTGGTGAACAAAAAACGTATTATATTACCAAGCTTTTGGGCTGTATATTCCCATCTGGTAAATTGTATCCACTTTTTTTGTGTTTCAATTTTTTTATTTAACCTGTCACTATATAATAAAGAACCAATGCCTATAGCAATTTTTTCCGGTGTAGTACCTGGCAGAAAGTGAACTATTTCAGCTACATCGTTAAATATATCAAGGGGGGTGCAGATAACAGGTTTGCATAAACTTAATCCGAACCTGACTGCCCCGCTTGATGATTCCTGTGTGTTTTGATAAGGAAAGACAATCATATCGGAGCATTCCAATAATATAAGGGCTTCATCATCTTCTAAAAAATCATTTATCATGGTAATTTTACTGGTAAGATTTAACTCTTCTATTACCCTGTCACATTCTGCTTTTACCAGGTCAGAAACAGGATTCGGGTAAAGTGCATTTACCAGCAGCAGATGTAAATCAGGATCTGCTTCCTGCAGAATATGAAAGGCATGAATTAATTCTTTAATCCCTTTGTGAGGAAGCAGAAAACCATATGAAGAAATAACAGTTTTGCCGTAAAAACCGAAAAGTTTTTTCATATCTTCTGTGTTTTTTACTTTTCTATCCATTACACCATGAGGTAATAAGGTAACATTATTTATTAATCCAAAACTTTTAAATCTATTCAAATCGGAAATATTATGAACAAAAAGCCTGTCTGCATTTTTTAGACTTTCTCTAATCCACGATAAGGATATATTGAGATCGGGCTTGTTTACATCTGCAGTAGAGTGAAAAATTATAAATATCTTTATTCCTTTTTCTTTTAATAAATCAAGCATGTTCGAAAAAGCCTGTATCTCGAAAAAACCAAAATTAAACTGTATTAACAGTACTTCAATATTTTCTTTTAAGATATTGTCAATTAAATTGCTTGGAACATAATTTTTAAATCTATCTTCCCAGCATCTTATAATATTTTCCCTGTCATTTTTTACTGTTCCTTCATTTGAATTTGCAAATATTACTACATCAAAAAATTCTTTGTCAAGATGTTCCGTCAGGTGTCTGGAGTATTCTGCA
>JBEHWP010000557.1:0-4724 GCA_040217665.1 Vulcanimicrobiota bacterium | reverse complement strand
TTATGACAGGTTTAATAAATAAAAAAAATCTATTTAATTGGCTTATTACAGGTTTTTTATTACTTTTTCTCGCCGGTTATGCACTTGCAGATGATTATATCAGGAAAAACGGTTCCATTGTGGGTTCATGGGCAGATCCTTATATAAGAATAAGCGGTACCATTGCAGGAGAATTTGACGGAAAATATGTCCGCAAGTCAGGTTCTATTGTGGGAGAAATAGATGAAAAGTATATTCGCAGGAACGGGAGTATTACAGGGGAGATAGACGGAAAATACCTGCGCAGTAACGGCTCAATACTTTATGAAATAGACAATAACGGTTATGTGAGAAAAAACGGATCCATCTATCTGGAATTTGAAGGTTATGACGGTTCTTTATTTATGAAGCAGGTAATAGCTGCCTATCTATTCTTTTTCGATTAGTGCAGTATTAAGCAAATATTATTTTTAAATCTATTTCCAGATCCGGGAATATGCCGGCTTTAATTTTATCTTCGGATGAATAGATTTCCGGCCTGCCATATAAATTATCTTTGCCGGATTTATATATCTGAACAGTCTTATACACGGTAATGTTCATGTTTTACCACCTGAACGCTTACTAAATTATTTAGTGAGTAGTGAGTAGTGAGTAGTTTTTAAACTCACTACTCACTACTCACTATTTACATTATTTCTTTTAACTTATTAAAAGCCTCTGCATATTTACCCGCTATATTCTCTGTTTCCATAGGAAGGTCTAAGACAGATGCTATATCTCTCGGAAGGCCTGAAGGATAATTATCTGCTATAAAATTAAGAAAAGCTCTGCCAATTGCTACCTGACTATCTGTATGTTTTTCTCCGTCCAGGCTCTTCATTGCGTTCAGGCCTATATCCAGATAACTATTAATGCCAAAAGGTTTGTCTTTATCATTTATAAGAGCCTCAATAGTGCTCCTGTAGAGAGCCGACTTTGCAATCTCTTCAGTTTTGTCGTCATCACTTCTGACCCTGGTCTCCCTGATTGCTTCACATCTTTGATTTTCCACATTTTCGGTAATAAAATCAAAATAGGTTTCCACGATTTCTGCAAGCATCTCTGATGGTAAAGGAGGTTCAATCTTATTCAGACTGTCGATGATGTTAATCCCGGTCTTTGCCACTCCATCTAATGTCATTGGCTCATTTTCAGATCCGCCATTAATCTCTCCAAGTTCATTAAATCCAGCTCTATAAACGGAAAGCATCATTTCCTTGCTTTTTTCATTCTTATCCTCTTCTTTCATATCATTTTCCAGGCTCTCTATATTATCAAGGAAGATTTTGGCAACCTTGTTGACAAGAGGATTATTATCGTCAGTCATTTTTTCAAGAATACATTTTGCCAGAATGGCTATATCCTTTTCATGGCCCGGCATGCTGTTGATTATTCCGTTGCCTATCCTGGCTAGAATACGGTTTGATGGCTCAGAACATCCATTTGCCATTGCTTCCATGGCAATCTTATATGCAGCATTCGAGGGATAGGCCAGATTGGGAGTCAATTCTTCCTGAAGTAAATCAGCAATATCTCCCATTTTCTTATTTTCCCTGTCATGTTCTGCTATGCCTATCATAAATGGCTCTGCGGCAAGAGCCGGTGCTATTGGGTTCATCCCTTTCTCGAGGCTTTCCATAGCCTTCAGAGCGGTTTGTGCGGCAATAAGGGATACGGCACCTCCAGTGCCGGAAGCAAGTGTTTCCAGGGTAGATCTGTATACTGCTTCCAGTGGTTCAAATAACACGCCAAGCATGGCCAGATTACCTGTTCCAATGTTCGGAATATTCTGGATACTATCGAACACCTCTTTATTTGAAAGGTTTGCAAGAAAACAATCACCTTCCTGGTTAACTTTCATTGCAATTCCCGCAAGCCTTGCCTCTCTGGAGCCTTTGTTATGACCGGCTATCGCCTCTATATAGGCCTCTCCCTCTTTTATCGCATCAAGGATATTATTCTTTTCCGACATTGCCTTCAGGCCTTTTTGGGAAAAGGTTACAGTGTCTTTTACCTCTTCCGGCGGAAAATAGTGTTTTTCCTCTTTTTTAGACTCAAATGGAATTTTCCCATGAAAATTACTGTTTGTAGGGCTATTTATATTCATTTCAATCTCTCCTGTTTCGATTATCTTTCTTCTTCCCTGTACATAATCTGACCTGTTTCAACATCTCTGTATACAGACTTATAGAGTTTTGTCCCCCGATCATGCTTGGAAAAGATTTCCGTTTCCACTTTTCCATCATCATTCTTTATGTCCGTGTAATTATAATGCCTGGTAGTTTCATCTATTACGAATTTTCCCTCATCACACTCTTTGCTCCCGGAAACGCCAACATTCATATTGAAGAGCTCTTTTTTTTCGGTATAACTATCGAATTCTATATTACCCAGGACAAATTCCTTCCCTCCATTTATCTGTCTGCACAACAGTTCGACACTGCCTCTTTTTCTGTCTGTATCATCTTTTTTATTATCAAGTTTTACAAATTCATCTTTCAGATTATAAACCTCTTCAATGACCTGCTCTGCTTTTTTTCTCTCTACCGGTCCGGAAGGTTTAAAAGTAGAGCTGCCGACTTTAAACGGATTGTAACTCATGTTAATTTTCTCCTTATTATTGTTATTTTTAACTATATCTTATGTTATTTAAATTATAATTTCAATAACAATATGTTACAATTTTGTTAAATTTTTAACCTGATTTTATAGTAAGAATTGATGTAAGCGTTCAGGTGGTAAAACATGAACATTACCCACAATAGGAGAGTTTTTATTCACGATTGAACCATGCCTTTGCCGGAATTGTTTTTCTTGCAATCCTAAGTGAAAATATCAGTTTAAACCAGTATACTCTCTACTGTCTTACCCGTGGAATGAAACTCTGAGTCAGTGGCAAATAATTGTAAACAACACGATATTACCATGATTTTTGTAATGAAGCAATTTCAGGAATTTATCAGCCTTCTGAGATTGCTTCACTGTAAATTTATGACTCATATCAGCCATAAGGTAATTTTTTGGAGTTTACAAAAAATTTATGACACTTCCAATTTTGGATGGCAGTTAAACTTTTATTTTTTCTTTTAAAGCTTCCTGAAGAATTTGAGAGAAGTTAATTCCCTGCTCTTCTGCTATTTTATTTAACCATCGTGGAAGTGTTACAGTTTTATTCATTGATTTATTATCCTGTGATTCACGAATATTTATCATATATACTTCAATTAAAACGGTTCTACTTATACAATCATTATCAACTGGTTTTACCTGCTCAAGTGGAGTAGGTTCAGGAACAGGATCATTATCCTGTTCTATGCCCCACATATGTAAACTTAATGCTTCTTTTGCCATTTTCAAAGCTTCTTCGTCATTACTCCCCTGTGAGACACAGCCGGGAAGATCTGGAAATAGAATATCAATTTTTCCTTCTTCGTAATAAAAAACTGCCGGATAGACATATTTGTCTTTTTTAATATTCAATTTTGGCATATCTATTCATTTCCCTTGAACTTATTCCCTTTTTTTTCTTCACCCTTTCCTCCCCTTTCTATAATTATAACACGTGTAATTACATTTGTCAGCATAAAAAGTAAATTACCATATACAACCCTGGTTAATAAAATGGTACAGAAAATTTCATTTTTAATAGCGTAAATTAAGCTATAGATAAAATTTTATCCAGAGACAGTTATCTGAATAATTAATCTTAAACCTGGCTTTACTCCCGGCGCTCTCCGTGTCATCAGTGTAATCCGATTAATCCGTGATCAGTCCTCCACATAAATAAATTTCGGAGGAGACTCTTTAACCGGCGGGGGCGGCGGCGGTCTGTATGGTTCTATATAAGGTTCATAATAATTGTAATAATCAACCGTTACGGGAGGTTCTTCTATAACAGGTTTTTCTATGGCAGGTTTATCTTTTTCCATAGAATAAGGCGTATAAAGAGGCAAAGCCTGTTTTAACAGATATTTTAAATGATAACAGCCTGCCCTGTAATTACCGAGTTTTTCATATATTACTGCCAGTTCCATTCTGGATTTTTTATCATCTGTTTGTTTACTGCAGATGGTTTCCAGATTATAAATCTTTTCTTTACCTGTATCGGAAGGTTTTATTTTGTTGATTTCTTCAAAACCTTCTGTCATTCTGAGTGCCTTTTTATATCTTAAATAAGATTCTTTTTTATCTTTCAGTTGATCGTAGATTTCTCCTATTCTCAGAAAGGAATCCCTTTCTTTTATGCCGTGATTTATACATTTTTTATACCATTCAATGGCTTCTTTAAAAGCTCCCTTCGCCTGATACGATAAACCTATGGAATAATAGCCGTAGGCAAGATTGGGACACTCTTTTATTGCTTTTTTAAAGGATTTTATGGCATCGTCATATTTGCCTTCTTCATAGAAAGAAGCACCCTGGGAGTAATATTCAGTGCTGTAGTCATGTTTTACAATATTCTGAAGTTCGGGATTTACATATGGTGTTCCCGTTACGGATGGAGTTGTCGGACCTTTCCCCTCTACGGTAATTTCCATGTCTGCTGTTGCCCACTCATGTTTTTGAAGTTTATTCAGTTCCTCCGAAAGTTTTTTTATAAAATCGTCAGGTGATTTTATCTCTGTAAAATCTTCTGTATCTGAAATTTGTATAACCCTGTTAAATAAATCTTCGTCTGCAGTCGCTATGGCTTTAATCGTTTC
>JBEHWP010000556.1:0-4726 GCA_040217665.1 Vulcanimicrobiota bacterium | reverse complement strand
TGCTTTCTGCAGTTTAATCTCTTTTTGCTGTAATTCTTTTTCCAGAGAGACAATCTTCTGGCGAAGTTCTATCAGTTTTTCTGTTTTTTCTGTTTTACCTTCCATATACAGAATACTCATTATAATTTATTTCATAACAGTTTATAATTACTGGCTTAAACATAATAATACAATATATACTCTCGTAAAGCATTACGCTTCACGGAAGGAAAACGTTTATTACATGCTTATGTTCAGGCCAGTAATAACCTCTTAATGCTTAAGGAATACATGTGACTCATCACACATTACTTATTACGAAACATTTAATTCAGATAATTCAAAAATCATTCTCTTACATCGGAAAATTTCCTGTAAAAAAACCATGGCATTATCTGAATATTACAAATCATCTATCTTCAAAAGGGGTGTAATCTCTATGTTTATGCCCTGTATAAAGCTGTCTTGGCCTGACTATTTTCTGAGTAGAGTCTCCGAACATTTCAAGCCACTGAGAACACCATCCCGGAATACGTCCTATGGCAAAAAGAACGGTGAATATATCAGAAGGAAACTTCATGCTCTGATATATAAGTCCTGTATAGAAATCTACATTTGGATAAAGACCTCTCTTTACAAAATACTCATCTTCCAGAGCAATACGCTCTACTTCAAGTGCAAGTTCAAGAAAAGGATTCATACCTGTTACTTCAAAAACCTCATAAGCAAGTTTCTTTACTATAGCAGCTCGCGGGTCATAAGACTTATATACCCTGTGGCCAAACCCCATCAACATAGCTTCTTTTGCTTTCACTTTTTTTATAAATTCAGGCACTTTATCCTTTGAACCTATCTGAGCAAGCATCTTTAATACCGCTTCATTTGCGCCGCCGTGGAGAGGCCCGTAAAGAGCTGCCACTGCAGCTGCCACTGCAGTGAAAGGATCACAGTGTGAACTGCCAACACTTCTCATAGCGTTTGTACTGCAGTTCTGTTCATGATCTGCATGAAGTATAAAGAGTTTATCAAGGGCTTTAATCAATACAGGATGAACCTTACATTCCTCGTCAGGCATGTTAAACATCATATGAAAGAAATTTTTCACATAACCGTAATCATTCCTGGGATATATATAAGGCATACCCATTCTGTGCCTGTATGCAAAAGCAGCCAGAGTCGGAGCCTTTGCAATGAGGCGGAGAACAGATCTTTCATTCTGTTCCGGATCCTTTACGTTTTTCGACTCACCCCAGAAACATGAAAGTGCTGATATGGTAGCTACAAGTATCCCCATAGGATGGGCATCATAATGAAAACCATCCATGAATTTTTTAATATTTTCATGTACATAGGTATGGGTCAAAATATTTTTTTCGAATTCTTCAAACTCTGTCCCGGTCGGTAAATCTCCATAAATAAGAAGATAGCATACTTCAAGAAAACTGCTTTTCTCTGCCAGTTGTTCTATAGGGTAACCTCTGTATTTAAGTATACTATTCTGCCCGTCTATAAAGGTAATCGAGCTTTTACATGTAGCAGTATTTAACAGAGCAGGGTCATAACTCAGAAGACCAAAATCGTCGTCCTTTGTTTTAATCTTTCTGAGATCAATGGCATTTATGGCACTGTTTTGTACCAGAGGCAGTTCATAGGTTTTCCCTGTCCTGTTGTCAGTAATAGTAAGAGTTTCTTTCATTTTAAATACCTCCCTCAAAATAAAAAATTTTCTCAAAAAATATTATAACATAATAGGAACAAAAAATCCTCATAGCCGGAATTACTTATTATTTATCTCCGGTTTTATAGGAGTCTTAATCTCTAAAGGAATATTTTCCGTATATATACTCCTGGAAGGATAGGCCACTTCCATACCCAGTTCTTCCAGGATATTCATAATTTTTAAATTCACATCATGATGGATTTCTAAATATTCCTGCCACACAGTGGTATTGGTAAAAAAATAAAGAAATAAATTATATGAACTTTCGGCAAATTCCGTAAAATAAACATATATTACGTCGTTATTTATATCATGATGATTGGCCAGCATTTCTCTGATCCTGCTGCACAGTTCATTAACCTGACCGGATTTATTCGAACATGTAATGCCAAGTTTAAAGGTAATTCTCCTCTTCCTCATTATAGATCTGTTAATAACAGGTTTTGATGCTATAAGAGAATTCGGAATTGTTACAAGTGCTTCATCAAAGGTTCTCACTTTAGTACACCTGAGCCATATATCTTCTACAGTTCCCTCTATATCTGGAGTAACTATCCAGTCTCCAACCGTAAAGGGTTTGTCCAGAAATATAGTAATAAACCCGAATATATTTGCCACAAAATCCTTGCTGGCAAGAGCAAAAGCGAGACCTCCGATACCGAGACCTGCAATAATACTGGTCACATTATAACCGAATTCCTGGAGGATCATAAGGATACCCATTATTATTACAAGAGTTTTAACAGTGTTTCCTCCAAATACTATAATATAATTATCCAGTTTTTTCTCTTTTTCTTTAACTATTGTTCTGAGTAAAATGATAAAAACATTTAATGCTCTGTATATGGCCCAGGTTATTATAAAAATTAAAATAATACGTTCTGCCTTATTTATAAAAGCAAAAACCTTTTCTATGCCAAGAATATAAAAACTTATCCATACAGCCAGAGCAAGGAAAAATAACTTCAAAGGAGTGTTCATTTCTTTAATAATATCATCACCAATGGGAACAGGTATTTTAGACGTTAAACTCTTCAGTATTTTCACAGTAGATTTTCTGATAAATCGTCTGAACAGAAAAATAAATATGAAAAATAAAAGTGCCAGAATAAGACGAACCAGATCTATACCGATAAATTTATAATCATGAACATTACTCAATTTTACGAATAAATCATTTAAAAAAACCATTTTTCCTCCTTAAATTATTTTTTTATAAGGATTCAGCATTTAGTTATCAGGTAAACTGCCATGACCGGGTCACTCACAACAAAGTATGAAAATCTGTTTTCCCAGTCACGCATTAAACATATACATTATGAGTTACGAGATTATTAGTTATTATATTATTACAAAAGTAACTATAATGACTTTTAATGTCGTCATTGCAAAGCTAATTACTGAAGGGTTACAATTTGTTACACAGAGCTACAGACAGGCCATAACAAAAAATATATATAATCCCCATAAAGTTTTCATATAAACCATTCTTATAAAAACTACTTTTATTATAACTTATAAAAGAAAAAATATCAAATTTTTCTGTATGCAGTTACAAACAGCAATATCAAAAAGTCAGTAAGGAGCAAGTGGTGGAATTGTATCTGTCGTTGACAATCATAAATGGTTCAGATTATTTCTATAGATTTTTCTCTATTTTGGAGTAAATATAAAACTTGTCGTTACAAGAAATATAGGTTTTTTACCTGTAGTAGAACATAACAGACCTGATAAACTGATAGGCCTTATTACGAGGAAAAATATTATCTCTGCCTATAATAAGGCTATTCATGAGGAAGAAAATCTCTAAACTTCCGGAAATTTTCTTTCAGTTACATATTTTGAAATGGAAAAGTCAGATTTTTTTCGATATTCCTGATGGTAGAGTAATTAGTGCATCAAATTTTTCATTTATGTCTTTTTCCAGAGAGACAATTTTTTCATTTATTTTATCGACAGTACCAAACATTTTATTTTGATGTTTATTAAACTTATTGTTGAGCCTGGTCAGAAAATTATTTAATTCATCTTTCTCTGTTTCCCTATTTTTCTGTCCTGCTTCCAGTATTGTCTGTCCTGCTTCCAGTTTTACCTGTCCTGCTTCCAGTTTTTTCTGTCCTGCTTCCAGTATTGCCTGTCCTGTTTCCAGTTTTTTCTGTCCTGCTTCTATTGTATCTAATCTTATTTCTATTTTAGCAAGCTTATCAAAAATTGTCTCTAATACTTTTTTCATTGTTTCACCTCACAATTGATTATTCTTCCAGTGAATATTACAGCTTTACGAAAAAATGAAATATGTATAATCCAGTAATTGGTCAGATTATTCCTGTAGATTTTACTCTGTTTTGGTACAGAATAAAACTTAACCACTACCCTTTTTCTTTAATGGATGAGTTATGTTCTTCCCTAATAATGTTTTATTCCATATTTTGTACAAAAAACCAGCCTCTTTTTCTATTATATGTTCAAGTTTTCCATGATTAAGACAAATAGCGAGGCATTTCTCACATGCCCAGACTATAGTACCCATAAATTTTACTTCTTGAAGATCTGTTCCACATTGTGGACATTTCATATAGTGGAGTTCTTTACGTTTTTCATTTTCCTCTTCTAAAAGCCTGTTTTCTTGCTCATCTCTCTCTTTTTTTACCTTCTTTCTGAGTTCTTTTATAAGTTTTTCCTCATGTCTGGCAATGTAGTTTTCTAGATTTTTATTTAATCTCTTCTGTTTTAACATGCCTTGTGTAGCAATCTCTTCAATAGTAGATATTTTATCCCTCAGACTTTGAGCTTTTTTGATATTTTTATTAACATTAGTTTCAGTGTTTTTATTTACTTTTTTCATGATATTTCCCCCTGTCTTTAAAATAATTGTTTGTCTTTTTACTTACTATAATAATATCATATAGAAAGAATGAGATTCAATAATAATATAAAAATCAAAATCCACAACCTGATTTTTTACAGGGATTTATTCTACAAAAAATGTTTTTTTATAGCAAAAATTGAAATTTTTTGCAGAGTTTT
>JBEHWP010000555.1:0-4751 GCA_040217665.1 Vulcanimicrobiota bacterium | reverse complement strand
TGCCCGCCATGAAGCAGGCCATGCCCTCATAGCATGGCTCGGAGGGAATCCCCCTGTGCAGGTTACCATTATAGGCAGAGGATATGCAGGAGGATATGTGGAAAGAGAAGCAGATGAAGACATGGTAATCTATACGAAACCGGAACTGGAACAGAGAATCTGTGAGGCCATGGGAGGAAGAGCATCTGAAATACTGTATTATGGTGAAGAAGAAGGATTATCAACAGGAGCATCGGAAGATTTAAAAAAAGCAACTTCTCTGGCCAGAATGATGGTTTTAGAATTTGGTATGAGTAAAGATTTCGGATTTTTGTCGATTGGTAAAGATTATGATGATAATCTTTCCATAGAGATAAAAGGAGCAATAGACAGAATCATAAGAGAACAGCTAGAAAAAGCATCCAAACTGCTGGAAGAAAACCGGAAATATCTGAATAAATTATACAGAACTCTTCTTGAACAGAACCGTCTTACCGGGGAAGAAATGAAAAAGATATTGCCATAAACAGGGTACGCTATAATTGCCATCTCTTTCGATATATGATATATTTATTTTCACACAACATTTTCACATGCTGAAAGGAGCTATATATATGAAACTGGAGTATGACCTGAAAAAACTCTACATGGATGCCTTTGCGCCACAGACAGGAGAAAGAGTCATCTTTCTGAATGATTTTCCGAAAGAGGAAGCAAAGATTACAGAAGGACACAGACATCGTGCGGAAATGACTCTTATATGGCATAAAGTTATGGCAGACCTCGCAAAAGAACTGGATTTTGATCTTTCACCTGTACTGACAATCGATCTTCGCAATCCTGCACCTGGAAAATTTGATGCCCATGGTTATATGGAAGGAAAATCTGTAGAACTTACAAAGATTATGGATTCATGGGGAGAAAAAGATATAGTTATAGCTATTACAGGTCCTTCCATTACAGGAGAACTTCTCAGAAGATTGCCGAAACAAAAATTCCGATTTGCCTCTGCTCCCAATGTAACAATAGATTTCGAAGGTTTTAAAGCAGACTATTCCCTTATCCCTCTTCGTTTTGAAATACTCACTGCTAAAATGGGCAAAGCAAAAGCTGCAGAAATGATTTTCCGTTATGAAGGTCAGACATGGAAATGTACTTTTGACCTGAGAGGTCAGCGTTACCAGTATCTGGAAAATGGTTCTGCCCGGAGACCCGGTGAATTTATAAATCTTCCTTCAGGATGTGCCAATATTCCTCCCTATCCCGGCATAGAAGGAGATAAACGTGGTCAGAGCCGGACAGAAGGAGAAATACCTGCTATAATTGATGATGAACTTGTTGTATTTAAAATTAAAGAAAACCGTATTGTTGAAATAATCGGAGAAGGGCCTGCAGCTCAGAAAGAAAGAGACCATGTTCTTGACCCGGCACACCATGAAGTAGCCCTCATTACAAAGCTCGGCCTCGGTGTAAATGATGAAGGACGTCCTAACGGAACTCATGTAGGTAATGAAAAAACCATGGGTATGCACTGGGGTTATGGCCCTCAGAAACATTTCCCTGATACCATATGGGCAGAACATCCCATAGCTATGGATATGGATTTTGTCTATCCTGATAATTCAAGAGAACCAATATTTCGGAGTAATTTCTATACAAGAAATTTAGGAGAATTATTTTAGGAGGTGAAGAGTGAAGGTTGAAAATACTGGCTTTCAACCTTCACAATTTATGTACTGGTCAGAAGAAAACCAGAAGCTACAGAATCAGAAACTTGAAGAAGTTATAAAAAGAATAGAAGAGAAAACTGCACTGCAGCAATCTACCCTTGCTATTTTCGATCTTGACGGCACGTTGTTTGATAATCGAACAAGAACTCTTTTTATCCTCCGGGAAATCTCCGAACAGTTTGATATAGAACTGCCGGAACTCTCGGCAGTCATGGAAAGATATCATGACCATGGTGTTGTTGAGTACGTTCCTGCAAATACCCTGAAGAGAATGGGAGTGAAAAGTGAAAAAGAGATAGCATTTATTGAAAAAGAATGGGCAAAGAGATTTTTTTCAGATGAATATCAGAAATTCGATCTTCCCTTAAATGGCGCCAAAGCCTATGTTACCAGAGCTCATAAAGCAGGAGCAACGATTATATATCTTACAGGAAGAGATGTAGGCCGTATGCTTGTCGGGACTACAGATTGTCTGAGGCTTTACGGGTTCCCTGTAGGTATAGTCGGCACCATGATGCTTGTCAAAGATGATGTAACAGTGGAAGACGAAATCTTCAAAGGTGATGTAGTGGATTATTTAAAAAGACTGGGCGATGTAGTGGCTATTTTTGAAAACGAACCGATGAACAGCAATATTTTACATAAAGCATTTCCTGATGCTCTGTCATTTTTCGTCCTCACACAGCACAGGCCCGATGCACCTGAACTGAATGAAGGCATATATAAATTAAGGGATTTCAAGGTGAGGCAGTTTTTGATTTAGTGAAAAGTGAATAGTGAAAAGAACAGGACATTACACTATTCACTTTTCACTATTCTTATTTACTGAATTTAATTACCCTGTCATATACAAGTTCATGCCATACAGGTCCTACTTTTTGCCCCGGTTCGAGATAAGCTCTGAACCCTATGAATACAGGTTCTTCTGCGCCTATTCCATGTAAGTCGCCTGATGTTTCAGGGAAAGGAACTTCTACACAGTGAGTATCACCATTTGCCTGACGTGCAACCTTCCATGCATAGAGATAATCAGCACCGGCATCATCCGGCATATAATCACTGGCACTGCCGGCAAACTGCCTGCTATCGACTCCTATAACACCATTTATCATGATAGAACCATATATAACAAAATTTGAATAGGTACACTTACCTGTTTTCACATGATTTACTCCATAAACAATAAAAAAACTATTCGGATCGTCAGGAAGTGTCACAGGATTGGCAATATCAGGGTCATTATTTGTCCCGAGATACGTTGTATCACGGCTTTCTCCGAGATTGTCAAGGCCCATCTGTATGGCTTCATAACTCTCATTGAGCCATATATCCGTTGTAAGTTCCTGTGCTTTATAATCTTTATATTTATTTAAAATCGCTTTTCTCAGTTTATTAAGGGAAGGAAGGTAATCCATTTCAGTTATACCATTACCGCGTGTTCTCATTACCGGCGTATCGAAAGGATTTAACTGGCCCTGTACGGAAGGAGTCACTCTGAATACCCTCACAGGAGGATTGGCTATATAAGCCTCACAAGCCCCTTCATCAACAAACATGGCATTCCTGTTCCCAATGCCCAGGGAATCGGCATCCTCGGTAATACCAAGTTTTACCACTGATGAAGGAACAACCTCCGTATTCAGAATAGTTTCAGGATAACCTGATTTTTGAGCCAGTGAGCGAATATTTGCATCAGTATTACGATCAGGAGTTACTATAATCATGAACTGCTGATTACAGGGATTACCGGGTGCCCCGCCGGGTGTTCCTGATGTATTGATAGATGCAATATTAACAGTATCTCCCAGCCCTCCGAAGAGTATTCTTCTCGCATACTCACCGGAACCTGATACTACAGGATAGACTGATGACTCTGTCAGGGTTTTACCTTTACTTGAATAGAAGGAATTCTGCCTTGTATGTAAGAAAAGAGGATAATTAAAAAATAGCATTTCAGGGGGTGTTTTCCCTGTTATTATTATTGCTTCATCGGCACGCATCCTGAAACCTTTCGAACATCCGTTTGGATCCGTCATATAATCGTTCACTGTCTGTCCGGGAGATTTCGGCATATCACAGGTGAAATATGGTGTATTATAATTATTGGCATTACAATTCGGTGACTTACCTTCCTCACACAGCTTTATTAAATCTGCCCTGTTAAACTCTCCTTCCTGGACAATAAATCCGTTCTGTTCAAGATTCGCAATAAATGTATTTACATCTCCTGTAGAAGGTGTAGACGTAGGTAATACAATGGTTTTCGCAGTATCGTCACCACAGCCGACTGCAATAAATAATATCAATAAAATACAGCTAATAAATAACATATTTTTACTTGAAGACAAAACAATCATCCTTTCATTAAATAAAATTTACTGTATTCATGGGACTGGAGTATGAAATAAAAAAACTCTATATAAAAGATTTAAATATAAAAATGGTAGAGAATAATACAATAAAAAATATTTTCTTTTGCATAAAAAATACTCTCATGGTAACCTCATCATGACGTTAAAAAAAATTATAAACATTTTGAATAAGCTCTTCATATTTTCTCTTCAATTCGTGGAATTTTTCATTTTCTTCACAGGACATTTCTTCTTTTGAAAGGAATTTTTCTATTGAAGCTGAGAGTTTTCTTTCATCTCTGACCCATTGTTCTATAAGACCGAGTTTTGTATCCGATATGGCAAAGGAACTGCATATTTCTTTTATCAAAGCATTTTCACTGGCACAGAAATCATCATCCACATATCCGATTTCTATAAGTTCAACAAGAAGTATTATCCTGGATTCTCTTGACGTAAAGTTCTGCCATGCTTTATTTATATCTTCTACTTTAACGGCTTCATTCATTTTAAGGCCCATTTCTTCCGTTAACTTCTTTAAAAGAGATACTTCCACAACTTTTATCTTATTATCGATTTTTATAAGTTTCTGAGCCAGATAAAGGAAAGTTTTCTTTTCTCTATCATTTAATTTTTGTAAAAACATGATTTCATCTCCCTGTTAAAAAATGTGACGCGTAACGCGTAATGC
>JBEHWP010000554.1:0-4753 GCA_040217665.1 Vulcanimicrobiota bacterium | reverse complement strand
GTATATTGGCAGGCATTCTGCAAGACCGTATTCTGCTGAAAAATAAGCTATTGTGAGAGGTTTTTCGGGAGACTGTTTTTTATACCATGAAGTCTTTGTTTCCATGTATTCATCATAACGTTTTATTACTCTTTCCAGATGAGATATATAACCGTCATCTTTAGAACGGACTTCAAGTTTATCCTGTTTTATACTGCCGAGCATTACAACAGGATTATGGCGTGTTTTTTCCCACAGCTCTCTGTCCAGTCTCCTGAAAAGTTCTGTGGCATCCTGATTCCAGTACCAGTACATATTATAGGCAAGTTCCTTTAACCGGACAAGATTTTCCGGTATAGAAGGATTCACCTGGAATGTGCGAATATTATACATTAATGTTCCTCCTTTTATTGGTAACGCGTAACGCGTTACGCGTAAGAGACAATTTTATTCGTAACACATTACGCATTACGCATCACGCATTACGAACTTACCCTTTTCCGCTGTTTATTTTTTTCAATGCATCGTTTATTTTTTTAATCATATCATTGTCTTTTGCCTTTTCTGCCAGAGGAAGAGCTTTTTCGTAATCCTGTCTGGCTTTTGTTTTCTCGTCTTTTGTTTCATATATCTGACCTCTGCAGTAAAGATATCTGTATTCTTCAGGAGCTATTTTTATGGCTTTATTCAGGCATTCTACGGATTTATCATAATATTTCGGTCCCATGTTTGCATAGAGTCTTCCTCCTCTGAAGTAAGGCTCAGGATCATCGGGATCCAGTTCTGTCGCTTTACCGAGATATTCCAGAGCTTTATTGGTGTATTCTAAAGCTTTTTTTTCGTCTTTATTTTTTATTGCTTCTTCTGAAATATGCCAGTAACATGTTCCCAGTTGACAGTACAGTTCAGCATTCTTTATGCCAAACCCGATAGCTTTTTCGTAATTTTCTATTGCTTCTTCATAGCTTCCTTTTTGAATAAGTACATCACCCAGGTTATTAAAAGGTTTATAATCATTTTTACAGAGTTCAGAAGCTTTTCTGTAATATTCTTCTGCTTTATCATTCTCATTCTGGTCAAAATAAATATTTCCTATATTATTATAGCCGTTCCAGTAAGAAGGATCTTTTGATATGGTCAGTTCGTAACATTCAAGTGCTTTTTCTATATCTGCCATGTAATAATAAGTATTTCCTTTATTCTTTATGGCATCTAAATAATCAGGTTCAATTTCTATGGCTTTGTTAAATTCTGCTAAAGCCTCATCATATTTATCCTGTTTCATCAAAGCCAGTCCTTTTGAATTATGTTCTGCTGCTTTCGGATCAATTTTTTCCGGCTTTTTTGTGGGTTTCGGAGTAGTTTTTTTTACAGGACTTTTCGTAGGTACAGGAGTTTCTTCCATTGCAGTCGGACTTTCTTTCGCTGTTTCCTCAGGAGATGGAGTTACCTGAGAGACAGTCGGTGGAAGAGAAGCAAGGTATGAACCTTTTCTTATAAGACCTTCTTTTGAATTATATACAGGATAATTCCCTTCACCGACCAGTCCTGTTTCACTGTGAACATTCTCTCCGCCGCATTTTATAATAAAAAAATCAGGATCAGTCTGAGAAGCATATATATAAGGTTTTTTGCATACAGGACATACAGGTATGGTTTTTATATAGGGATTTACTGAGTCAAGATTTTGAGGATAATGACCGTCATTATGACCTGCGTATATTTCACAGGCTTTTGCCAGATTTTTGAGAGAGTTTTCGCATTTTATCAGTTCTTCTTCAGGAGTCATTTTGCTATCGTCTGTTTTTTTCCAGCACCCTGAATTTATAATCAGGAGTAGTATAAAGAGACAGATTAAAATTTTTCTCATATAAAATATCTCCTTTCGTTGATAATACTGATTTTTTACTACTGAAAATAAACATGTAATAAAGGTTTTCCTCTGTAAAATTATCTGAAATATCTCCTTCCTCCGATAAATACTGATTTGTAAAATTCTTCGTCAAGGCTGTTGATCTTTACCTGTCCGCTTGAAGAGGCATGGATGAATTTTGAGCATGCAAGATAAATTCCTACATGAGATGCTCCCGGTGCATAGGTGGTAAAAAATACGAGATCTCCCGGTTCAAGATCCTTAACAGGGATTCCTTCCATATACTGTGTATCTGCAGTCCTGGTAATAGATATACCATTTTGCGTATAAACCCACTGGACAAAACCGGAACAATCAAAACCGCCTGGAGATTCTCCTCCCCATACATAGGGATCACCTATATATTTATAGGCAGTCTGCACTACCTTTGCAGCAATAGAAGAACCCCTTGAAGAAAGAGGCCTGGCAGGAGTATAGTTTGCCATAGTAGAGCATTGATTGTAAGTATATTTCAATTCAGGGAGTTTTCCTGTAATGACTGATTTTCTTTCTGTTCTGACAGATAATGTTCCCGGCAGAAGTTTTATATTAGCTTTATATCTGTCAAGTTCCGGCGTGTAAAGCAGAATAAAGACGACAATAAACACAGCCAGAAAAGCAGAAAATACTAATTCGTAATTTTTTTTCATGACATACCTCCTTCCAAAAAGTAAAAAAACTTTTGACCATTATAATTATTAAATATATTAAAGTCAACAAGTATTTTCACGTTGTTTTTACTTAAGTGAGCATAAATAAACTGCTCTCGTGACGCGTAACGCGTGACGGGACGAAGACCTTTATTACATGCGTATGGTCAGATCAATAAATGCAATCTGTATGAGAAGCATAACAGAAAGAACATTCTCTTATTATATATTTTATGTTACAATATTATTGTCCTGATGTATCTATGCAACGTATTACATTACCCGGTAAAGGAGTACAGTAACATGTTCAGATTATGTTTATTTATCGTAATTTCTATTGTATTTACAGGCTGTATGGTTCCGGGAGGAAAAACTGAACCTGCACCGGGTATAAAAACTTTAGCCCTTTATAACTGGAAAGAATATACAGATATGTCTGCTATTAAAGATTTTGAGAAAGAAACAGGTATATATGTTGAACTTTATGAATATGAAACTTCGCCTATGATGATAGGAAATGCCAGAGCAAATCCCGGTAAGTATGATGTGTTTATCATGGAAGGATATATAGTTCCGTCTATGGAAAAACTTAAATTAATAGAAAAACTGGATTTGAATAATATACCGAATTATAAGAATATAAAAAAAGAATTTAAAGAAAAACTTCTTTATAATCATCAGGGTATTTACTCTGTTCCCCATCTATGGGGTTCAAAAGGACTTGTGTATAATACGACATACGTAAAAGAAAATATTGACAGCTGGAAGGTTCTGTGGAATAAAAAATACAAGGGGAAAATTGCTCTCATAGATGACCCGAGAGATACCATGACTGCATTGCTTAAAGTATCGGGATATTCTTTGAACAGTAAAGACCCCGGTGAATTAAAAGAGGCAGAGAAAAACGGTTTATTATTAAAGAAAAACGGTGTAAAATTCGGAGATACTCTTCAAAATGTTGAGGATGTTATAGCCGGCAGGATATGGATTGCCCAGTCTTTTAACGGTGATGTTTTTTTTAAGGCCTGTAACAGAGAAAATATAAAATTTGTATATCCCGGGGAAGGATATGACATAGGGCCTGATTATATATGTATCAGTTCTGATTCCAGGGATAAAGAAAGTGCTTATAAATTTGTAAATTATCTTCTCAGACCCGATATAAGTGCAAGGTTTACCAATAGCTTTTTCTATCCCTCTTCAGTTGAAGGAGCAGAAACATATGTGGATAAAAAGATACTGGAAAATCCCATAATTTATCCTCCTGCCCTGTTGTTAAATAAAGGTGAAGCTTGTATAGATCTGGAAGATATTGATAATGAATATAACAGGATATTTAATCTTATGAAATAAGGTTTAACCGGAACGAGTACAGGTGTTATTTATGAAAAAAATATATTTCTCCATTATTTTAATTTTCCTGGTAACAACAGTGTTTTTTATTGTAAAAAAAATAGAAAAACCTTTAATTGAACAGGAAAATAAGGTAGTAACGTTTTATAACTGGAAGGAATATACAGACATTTCAGTACTCACGGATTTTGAAAGAGAAACAGGTATAAAAGTTATATTGTATGAATATGAAACTATGCCTATGATGATAGCAGAAGTCCATTCGAATCCGGGGAAATATGATGTTATAGTGATGGATGGCAATATAGTTTCTGTTATGAAGGAACTTAAGTTAATAGAAGAACTGGACTTGAATAAACTGCCTGACTATAACAATATAAAGGAAGAACTCAGGAAAACCCCCTTTTATGACCATCAGGGAAGATATTCGGTACCTCATCTGTGGGGTACAACAGGTCTTGTGTATAATACAGATTACGTCGGTGAACCTGTTAATAGCTGGAAGGTTCTCTGGAATAAAAAATATAAGGGAAAAATTGCGTTAATGAATGATCCCAGGGAAGTAATGGCTGTTCTGCTTAAATCTTCAGGGTATTCTTTAAACAGTAAAAAACCTGAAGAATTAAAGATAGCCGAGCAACAGGGACTGCTTCTTAAAGAAAACGGCGTGAAATTCGGTGAAACTATAGGCAATATAGAAAAGGTTATTTCAGGAGAACTGTGGATTGCAGAAGTATATAACGGTGATGTTTTTTACAAAAGAGGTAACAAAAAAAACATAAAATTTGTAAATCCCGGAGAAGGATTTAATTTATGGTCAGAATATATATGTCTCTGCAGTGATGCCAGTAATAAAGAG
>JBEHWP010000553.1:0-4759 GCA_040217665.1 Vulcanimicrobiota bacterium | reverse complement strand
CCGAGAAGTGACATATATTCTCTGGGAGCAACACTACATCATATTATAACTAAAATTCATCCGAAAATAAGCGCTCCCGATTTTCCAATGATCGATCAGATAAATCCCCTTGTATCAAGAGAACTATCCCTTATAATCTCCAGATCACTCCAGGCAAAACTTTCAGACAGATATCAGACTATTTCCGAAATGAAGAATGAATTTATAAAATTACAGAAAAAGCAGAGAGATTTCGTGAAAGAATATGAACTTCTTGAATCAGGAGAACAATTTGAAAGGAAAGATGATAATTTTAAAGCTCTTTCTGAATATATAAAAATTCTTGAATTAAATCCTGTAAGTGAAAGAGCCCATTACAGGCTGGCTATATGTTATGAAAAACTCGGTTTCAAAGATAAAGCCATAGAACATTATCATAAAGCAATAGAATATTCTACATCCTCCGATATTAAAGAGAAAAGTGAAGAAAGATTGAAAACTCTTGCAGGTGAAATAGTTGAAAAATCTATGAAATTAAAGCCGGAACATATAATAGATGAAGTAGAAGCCATACCTGCCGGCAATCTTGAACATGGCTCTTATCTCTCACCGAAGGATTTTACTCTTACAACAAGATTTGGCCACACATCAGGAGTGACATCTGTTTTTTTTATACCTGACAGTAAATTAATAGCTTCTGCCGGACAGGACGGAAATGTTAAAATATGGGATATGAATAAAAAAATACTCCTCCATACACTGGAAGGACAGAGAGGTGAGATAAAATCTGTTTCCATATCCCGTGACGGCCAGTATATGGCATCAGCCGGTACCAATGTAATACTCTGGGATTTAAAAAACAAAACAGTACTTCATATCTTTGAAGATATGGAAGAAGGTTTAGAAAAAATAGAATTTGATTCTACCGGTACCATACTTATATCTGCAGGAGGTAATAAAATTTATCTCCATAACAGAGAAGAAAGAAGTTTAATCTGTACCCTTGAAGGCCATCATGATAAAATCAAAACTTTTGCACTGAGCCCTGACAATAAATTCCTCTATTCTGCAGGGAAAGATCTGTGGGTTAACCTCTGGGATCTTGAAACAAAAACACTCACATACAGTTTCAATGAGAATTCTGAACCGGTAAAATCTGTTTCCATAAGTCCTGACAGCATGTTAATGGCAGTTATGAACGGGAATAAAATCAATCTCTGGGATCTCAAAAAGAGAGAAATAAAGCATATATTTGAAGGACATACGGATAAAATAGAGAGTCTATCTTTTTCTCCCGACGGAAAATTTCTGGCGTCAGGGAGCAGAGACAGAGCCATAAAAATATGGGATATAATATCAGGGAACCAGGAACATACAGTTTCAGGACATACAGGATGGATTTCAGATATAAAATGGAGTAATGACGGCAAACGTATCATTTCAGGCAGTTCTGATAAAACAGTAAAGATGTGGGACAGTGATCAAATGGATCTTATATATACCTTCGGAGGAGATTACGGAAGTGTGGAAGCTCTGAGCATCAATCCTGAAGGCTCAGTAATGGCAGCAGGTTACTCAGATCATACTATAAAATTATGGGGAATAAAAACAAAATCGCTCATAGCAGTACTGGAAAAACATACAGATGTCGTTTCCGCACTCTCGTACAGTCCTGACGGGAAATATCTTGCAAGCGGAAGCTGGGATGAGATCATACATATATGGGATATAGATAAAGGGAAGGTATCTATGACAGTTGACGAAGAGTCGGGCCTTGTAGGTTCCCTTGTATACAGTAAAGAAGGAGACATTATTGCCACAGGAGGAGCAGATAAAACTATAAGATTATGGGATGCAGAAACAGGGGAACAGGACACAACCTTTGAAGTGCCTGACTGGTCGGTAGAAGCCATAGATTTCAACCCTGACGGTTCTCTGCTGGCAGTTGGCGGTTCAAGTAACACCATTACTATCTGGGATATAGAAGATGAAGAGGAACTGGCCTGTCTTGAAGGTCATAGAGGTTCCGTTTTATCCGTAGATTTTTCTCCGTCAGGGAAAAAAATCCTCTCAGGGAGTAAGGATAACAGCGTAAAATTGTGGTCTGTAAGGGAAGGAAGCCTCTTTTCTCCCGGTGTTAAAACAGATTTAATACATACCTTTGAAGGGCACAGCGGGTCCGTATCATGTGTATGTTTTAATAAAGAAGAAACTCTTATAGCTTCCGGAGGGAAAGATAATTTCATTAAAATATGGGACGGAAAGACCTTCGAGTTAATATGCACCTTTAAAGGTCATAATTTGCCTGTAACATGCCTTTCTTTTTCCCGTGACAGCAAATATATCTTTTCAGGGAGCAAAGACGGCACAATAAAAATATGGAGTATTGAAGAAAAAAATCTCCTGTCCACGCTGATTGCTCTGAATAAAGAAGGAACGTACGAATATATTTCTTATTCGCCGGACAACAGCTACAGTTGCTCAGAAGGAGGAAGAGAATTTATAGTTTTTGAGAAGATAAGAGCGTGAAGGGTGAAGAGTGAAGAGTGAAAAGTGAAAGATTAGCAGGGGCGTTAAAAAACGCCCTGGAGATAAAATACGCATCACGCATCACGCATCACGAAACTACCGGTCACTGTGATTGGAAATAAAACATTATATTATGAAAGGATTTCAAAAATGCCATGAAGAAGGATCGCAAAAATGACAAACCTGCACAGTCTTCTTCACAGGAGAAAAAACTGCCATTATATCAAACCATTATAAATACAATAGTAATGTTTGGTACCCTGACATTAGTTATGCTTTTACCTGTTATAGGTCTGGCACTGTCCACAGGTATTATTGTTTCGGGACATCCGGTAGAAGGGCTTTATTTTGCTGTATTCGAGATAATTTGCAGTATCTTAATTATTAGCTATCTTTCCTACAGGGCAGGTGCCGGCATACCCCATTATATAGAATTTATCATGTTAAATTTAATATTAGCTGTTATATTCGCTGTAATCGGTTTTTCTTATTACACGATAAAACAGCACATACATTTAAACGGCTGTAAAACAAATCTAAAAAATATAGTATCCAGTCTGGACCTTTATGCACAGGACAATAAAGGATATTATCCTCCTTCGCTTGACAGAATCCTGGCAAAAAGCGGCACATTCAGGCCATCGATGGATAAAATTCCCTTATGCCCCGCAAGATATGACTGGGATAATAAACTGTACAACAAAATACGTCCCCCCGATAAATCTCCTCATTACTTATATACGGTATCCGGAAAATTTGACAATTTTACTCTATGCTGTAATACGCCAAATATTCATAAAAGAATCAAGAAAGGCACACGTAATGACTGCTGGCCTCAGTACAGTTCCCGGAGTGGATTATTATCAGGCCCGGGCAGTAAGCCGGTTAAAATTAAGAATCCTTAGTACCGCTCCAGATAAGTTCATACCCATTTATAAAACCTGTCCCTGTCCGGACTCTTCCGGAAAAGATATGATCCTGTTGTGTGGCAAACTGGTTTTGCAGACTGTTAATATTTTACGTCTATTTAATTTACAACTGGCTGTTAATACGGTATATATTTTTCTCCAGAGCCTGGCAGTGGGAAGGTATGGGGCGACTTTTCGGATAGGCTCTAAATATAGAAAATTTTATAAAAAAGTTTAAAACCCATATTTTCTTCTTTACTTTATGGCCGGATACGTGATATATATAAATAAGAAACTACTATATCTGCCAAAGGGGATTATAAAATGCCAAAACCTTTTAAAGATAAAAAGCCTGAATTAAATTTAGATGATTTGCTGGCAGAGATATCTGCCATAGATACAAAGAAAAAAACGGATAAAACTATACCTCCCGGCAGGGAAAAATCTTTTTCTGCCCGGACAGAGGAAAAACCTCACCCTGCCGGAATGGCAAAAACCAGCATAGAAAACCCGTCAGATCCGGAAGAATTCAATGAAGCCTTCGACAGAGAATTAGATGATAATTTCACATCAAGAGATATAGAGATGGCAGGGAGACCGAATATGCCGGCACCGCCGGAAATGCCTGAAATTCCTTATTTCCCTACCATGGGAGATATAGAAAATTTTCTGGAACAAAAAGTTCCGAAAATACCAGATCACTTCACAATCGAAGTGCCGCAGGAATTCGAAGAAATTGTTCCGCCTGAACCTCTCGGCGCTCCCCCTCCCCCGCCGCTGCCGCCGGAAGGGATGAGGTAAAAGGTGGAATCGTGACGCGTGCCCCGTGACGGGAGTAAAGAAACTATTAATTATATTCTACCCATCGACGGAACAACAATGTCCGCTCCGAAGGTGGTAAAATCATCTGTCACGCGTTACACTAACGTTTGTAAGGAAAGGAGTTAATAATTAATCCAATATGTTTAACAAATGTCCGTTCAATCAGGGGCCATGTAACAAAGAATGTGCTCTTTATGCTGAAGGTATTAACAAATGTACCTTTGTAGGTATTGCTATGTTGCTTGAAGATCTTCAAAAAATCGGAGTTGTTCTTTACGAGAGGGCTCTCAGAGAAAAGGTAATGGAAGAAGACAGGGAAGCAAAAAATGAACAGGATAAATGAAATAAAGCTGCGTAACGCGTAACGCATTACGCATTACGGGTTACTAAAAAAAATCCGGAGTAAAAATATGGAGTTACTTAACAGTTTAAGGGTTTTAGGAAAAAAAATCCTTAAAGATGATGTTTATGAAAAAGTCAAAATAGAAAAAGCCCTGAATAAAAGTCTCATACAACTGAGG
>JBEHWP010000552.1:0-4764 GCA_040217665.1 Vulcanimicrobiota bacterium | reverse complement strand
CTGCTTATAAAAAGAAGAAAGACTTTTATAATGCCATAATAACCTATCAGAGAGCAGTGGAAATTATGCCTGATTGTTCCAATGCCTATCTTGAACTTGGTATAGAACTCTATGAAAGAGAAGAATTTGAAGCTGCCATTATGTCATTTGAAAAAGCCATAGAGGTTGATGGAAAAAATGGTCTTGCCTATAATAATCTCGGCATAGTTTATGAAGTAACAGGTGATTATGACAGGGCACTGGAAAATTATAAAAAAGCCATAGAAGTAAAGCCGGATACAGTAAGCGCCTACAATGATCTCGGTTGTTTTTACTGTAATACGGGAAAATTTGAAGAAGCAATAGATGTGTTTATTAAATCGGTAGAATTAAATCCTTCCGATCCACTTGTTTATGGTTATATAGGAGAAGCATACAGAGGTAAAGGAAATCTCAAAAAAGCCCTTGAAGCCTATAAATATGCTACAAACCTTGCTCCTGACCTGAAAATGGCGACACTTAAATCCAGATTGAATATAAAGGTCAGAAGACCGAGCAGATTCTCTTCAGTGAGCAGTAAACAGTGACCAGTGACCAGTAAACAATAACCGGCACGTAGAGAAACTTCATCTGTCACGCTTCATACATTATACATTACTATTAGAGTGAGTCGTGAGAAGTGAGTGGTGAAATTGCCAATTACGCGTAACGCGTAACGCGTTACGCGTCACGCATATTATGATAATAAAAATAGAACAAAATGAAAACTCAATAAAGGAATCCCTTCTAGAAGTGGCGAATATAATAAAAAGCGGGGGAGTGGTTATTTTTCCTACGGAAACACTGTACGGTCTGGGAGGAAAGGTCCGGGATTTGACTGTGATAAAAAGGATCTATAAAATTAAAGAACGTTCCCCATTAAAACCCCTGCCTGTCATGGTTCATGATATAAAGGAAATTTATGAACTTTCAGGTTGTGTTCCCCCTTATGCCAGGTTGCTTGCCGAAAAATACTGGCCTGGCCCTCTTACACTCGTCCTGAAAAATAAGAATATTTCCACACTGGTAACATGTGGTAAAGATTCTGTAGCTTTCAGGATCCCCGATTACAGAATTGCCCTGGATCTATTAAAATACGCCGGAGAACCTCTTGCTGTAACAAGTGCCAATCTGTCGGGAGAAGAAAATCTTTTTACAATCGATGAAATTATTTCTGCTTTTGAAGATAAAGTAGATGTAATATTGGATGCAGGAGAGATTACCTATGGCGTACCTTCTACTATAGTAGATGGTACGGGAGAAGAAGTGAGAATTTTAAGAGAAGGAAAAATACCTTCGGAAGAAATATTTAGAGTCGTGACGCGTAACGCGTAACGCGTAACGGGTGTTCCGTTACCTGCGTTCACCGGTCACTGAAAAAGGGGTAAGAGAATGAAATATTTTATAATATTTATTGTTTTAATATCCATAACAGTCTTTAGTTTTTCTGCTGTCATGGCGACACCGAATATGAATGATCCCTATACAAAACAATACATCGGTGCTTACAAGGCAAAAATCCTGGAATATAATCCCGGCCTTTCCGATAAAGAGCTTGATGCTGTAGTTCTGAGCATACTTTATTACTGCCGTCAGTACGGTGTGGAACCAAGGTTTGTCGTTGCTGTTGTGGCCTGTGAATCTGCCTTTGATATTCATGCCACTTCCTGTGCAGGTGCCCAGGGTCTGGGTCAACTTATGCCCGGTACTGCCAGAGAAGTTGGAGTATACAATTCCTATGACCCTGTGCAGAACATAAGAGGTACTGTTCAAATACTCAGACATAATCTGGAACATTTTTCCGGATTTGATGTGGAAAGACAGATAAAACTATCTCTTGCCGCATATAACGCAGGCATGGGAGCAGTTCAGGATTACGGAGGAGTGCCTCCTTATGCCGAAACACAGCACTATGTTGAAATAGTTTATAATCTGTACAAGGAACTGTGTGGTGTAAGGTAAAAGAATACGTGATGCGTGATGCGTGATGCGTAATGCGATGATGCGTGTGATATAAGTTGAGAGTTGAACGTTGATGGTTGAGAGTTTAAAATCAGACTCTCAACTATAAACTTTACTCACCACTCACTATAAATGGAGTTGATTTAACATGCCTATTTATGAATATTCCTGTCAGGATTGCAGAAAAAGGTTTTCCCTTCTTGAGGGAGTTGGTACCATTAAAGCTGATAAATCCTGTCCTGTATGTAAAAGTAAAAATTTAAAAAAATTAATATCTATGTTTTCCGTACCGAAATCGGAGGAAGCCCGTCTTGAATCCCTTGCAGATCCTTCAAGGTTATCGGGTATTGATGAAAATGATCCGAAATCGGTAATGAAATGGGCAAAAAAAATGGGAAAAGAACTGGGTGAAGACATGGGAGATGATTTCGACCAGATGCTGGAAAGCGAGATGGAAAGTGCCGGAGCATCCGGCGAAATGGTTGATGATAAGATTTATTAGTGAGTGGTGAGTGGTGAGTCGTGAAATTGCCAATTACGCATCACGCATCACGCATCACGCATCACGCATCACGCATCACGCATCACGGCACCGCAGTTATTGCAGAACTGACAATTAGAGGGGCTTTTTTCTCCGCATTCTTTACATGTTTTGCTGCTACAATCGGCAGTGAAATCACTTTCTATAAAATCGCTTTTTATTTCAGAGAGAGGTAATGGTTTTTTTTCCGGTTTTCTGAGGAAATTATTGAATTCTATCCTCCTGGTTCCCTTCCTGACCGGATTTATAGAATATTGTGGTGAACAGGACTGGAATGCTTTATTATTTTCTTCTTTTTGTAATGCTTCAGGGTGTTTTCTTTTTTCCGGAGCAATTTTTTAACTGTATGTTATTTTACATCCGGCCATTGATGCAATTCTCAATGCTTTACTTCTCAGGGTTGCCACAGAACTGTCAAATTGATAACCCAATGCCGCTCCCATTGATACAACCTGTTTATCTTTTCTTATTCCATAACCGGGTATTCTTACCTGAATAAAAAAATCGGTATAAGAACCTGATTTGCTGCTTCTCTGTGAAGTATCCAGTTTTACCTCCAGCAAATCTTTAATCGGACACAGAAAGGTTGTTGTTTTTAAAAAAAGGAACTGATTGCTCAGAAGGATATAACCTGTATCGGGGTCAAATGTCATATAGTCATCAGTAGAGAATCTGGTCAGTGCTGATATAATACCTGTAGCCAGTCCTGCTAAGATGATAGATATATTCGGAGGAGGATGACCATGTTTGCCTCCAAATCCCAGGCACATTATAAACAGTCCGATAATTATAAAGGCAGAAAAAAACCATTCTCTGTTTGATTCAAAATCGAAATGAACAGGTTCACTGTCAGTATTTCTGGCCATAAGTCACCTCTATCTGAAACCTGCATATTTTTTTATCAGAAATCTCTGTTCCTTTAATATTCTCTGAAGAGGAATTTTTATATCCAGAAGAATTATAATACGCTTATTCTGTAATCTCAATACATGCCCTTCTACTTCCAGAACCTCTCCGTCATGAAATGTTATTGTTCCCTTTATATATTGATTTATTTTAAATATTGTTACAGGAGAAAAGAATTTGATTCCTCCTTCAGATATGTCTATAACCTGATATGACTTATTGTCTAAAATAATTTTCGGTCTTTCTATAAGAGGATATTTTATTCTGTAAAATCTTCTTCTCTGTTCTCCCGAATAATGTTCTTCCGTCATAGACTCGCCACCCGTGACGCGTCACGCGTCACGCGTCACGATTTAATATGCTGCTTATTACTTCTGCAAGTTCGTATAGTTTGAATGGTTTCTTAATGAGTTTTTTTATACCGATTTCACCGGCTTTTTCATCTGAAATAAGATCTCCGAAGCCTGTAGTAAGTATAAAAGGCATGGAAGGACTGGTCTTTTTTATTTCTTTTATAAGTTCCAGGCCTGTAATAAAAGGCATGGTATGATCGGTTATAATTAAATCAAAGTGTCCCGGATTTTCCCGGTAGAGGTTCAGAGCTTCCACACTGCATGTAACGGCAGTTACATTATAACCAAGTTCTTCAAGATTTTCTTTCTCCAGTCTTGCCAGTTCTTCTTCATCATCAACAAATAATATATTTCCATGTCCCCTGGGAAGCGGTTTAAATACCAACGGTTCTGCTATAGTTCCACTGGCCAGTTTGGGGAGTATTACAGAAAAAATACTTCCTTTATGTTTTTCGCTGATTACAGTTATTGTTCCTCCGTAACTTTTAACAATTCCATGAACTACAGAAAGGCCCATACCTGTTCCTTCTCCCGGTTTTATTGTCGTAAAAAAAGGTTCAAAGATCCTTTCCATTGTCATTTCATCTATACCGCATCCCGTGTCTCTTACGACGAGTTTAACATAGGTGCCGGGGCTTAAATCAGGATAATTACAGAGATCTTCTTCTTCAATTTCAATCTCTTTAAGAGTAATTTCCAGTATCCCTCCTCTGTCTTTCATGGAATAGGAAGCGTTTGTGCACAGATTCATAAGTATCTGATGAATCTGCGTTGGATCACCAAGTATCATGGAATTTACTTCTATATTTTTCTTGATTTCAATGGTAGAAGGCAGAGACGCCCTGAGGAAATTCAGTGTCTCTTTGATTATGGGGCTTATTCTTACAGGTTTCCTTTCTTTTTCCGTCTGGCGGCTGAAGGCCAGAATCTGTCTTACCAGATCCCTTGCCCTTTCACCTGCCTTCAATACTCCCTCCAGTTTTT
>JBEHWP010000551.1:0-4783 GCA_040217665.1 Vulcanimicrobiota bacterium | reverse complement strand
TTCATCTTTTTTTCTATCTATATTCAGTATTTCTGTTATTTCTTTTAACAGTTCTCTTATACCTTCACCTGTAACAGCAGATATGGGATAAAATTTTACTCCTATTTTTTTACATTCCTCTTCAACTCTGTCTTTTATTTCCCTTCCATCCGGTAAATCTATTTTATTTCCTGCCACTATTTGAGGTAATTCTGAAAGCAGGGAATTATAAAGATATAATTCCCTGTTGATCAAATAATAATTTTCAAGAGGTTTATCTTTTTTTATATCTGTAAGTGACAGTACATGGATAAGAATTTTGGTCCTCTCTATATGTCTCAGGAATTGATATCCAAGGCCTGTGCCTTTATGAGCACCTTCTATAAGTCCCGGAATATCAGCAAATACTGCTGTTTTATCGTCAGTTAATTTTACTACTCCCAGATTGGGGACAAGAGTCGTAAAGGGGTAATCAGCGATTTTAGGTTTTGCTGCTGAAACTCTGGATATAAAGGTAGATTTACCGACATTGGGATATCCTATAATAGCTACATCTGCCAGGAGTTTCAATTCCAGTTTGAGATTTCTTTCTTCTCCCAGTTCTCCTTTTTCAGCTCTTCTGGGTGCCTGGTTGGTAGATGTAGGGAAACGGGCATTACCTCTGCCGCCTCTGCCTCCCCGGGCCAGGAGCAATCTGTGGTGTGTATCGGTAAGGTCACATAATATTTCATCTGTGTCAGGATCTTTTATGACTGTTCCGGGAGGCACTTTTATATATAAATCTTCGGCACTTTTCCCTGTTTTATTTTTTTTCTGTCCCGGTTTTCCATTGTCACCATGAAAATGGGATTTATACTTGAATGAAAGGAGTGTATTCAGGTTTGTATCTGCAACAAGATATACATTCCCTCCTCTTCCTCCGTCACCTCCGCTTGGTCCTCCGTAAGCTATATATTTTTCCTTATGAAATGATACGAGCCCGCATCCGCCGTCTCCGCCTCTGACATAAATGGTTGCTTCATCAATAAACACAAAATTTTCCTTCCCTATATAAAGTAAAAACCGAAAGTACTATGTAAAGTCACAACTTTCGGCTCTTATTTTTACAAACTGCTGAAATTTTATACTGCAACAGGTTGAACGTTTATAAGCTTTTTATTCTTTCCTCTTTTTTCAAAGGAAACATGTCCTTCTACAATAGAAAATATAGTATAATCTTTGCCCATCATAACATGACTGCCAGGCTTGAATTCACTCCCACGCTGACGTACAATGATTTCTCCCGGTTTTACATGCTGACCGCCAAATTTCTTTATACCAAGACGTTTGGATTCGCTGTCTCTGCCGTTACGTGTGCTTCCAAGTCCTTTTTTATGAGCAAATAACTGTAGATCTAAAATAATCATATCTACAAGTAGCCTTTGTACCGCTACTTTCACCTCCTAAATTCAGTGCTTTATATTAATAGAAACACTTTCAATTCCATACTTCGTGCTATTATATCACAAGAGTCATGTAAATGCAATGGACATAAAGATTAATTTTTTATATGGACAAAAATGGTCATATAAATTATAATTAAATCGTGACGCGTTGGGACAGTATTATTTTACGCGTGACCCGTCACGATTTATGGAGTTATTTATGGAACAAACAGTTTCTTATCCTGAGTATTCTTCTTCAGATTATATCCAACATAGCCTTGAAGAATTACTGCATAAAGTTAAACTTTATAAACCTGATGCCAATCTGGAATTTATAGAAAAAGCTTTCCGCTTTGCAGTATCTGCCCATGAAGGTCAGAACCGTGCGTCTGGAGAACCTTATATTTTACACCCTCTGGGAGTGGCCTGTATCCTGGCAGAAGATTTAAAACTGGATGAACCTTCCATTGTTGCTGCTTTCCTTCATGATGTTCTGGAAGATACCCATATAACCTATGATGAAATGCTTTCCATATTCGGTGAAGAAGTTGTAAATCTTGTCGATGGTGTTACGAAACTTACAAAAATTAGTGACAGTACTTCATTAAAGGGACTGACAAAAGAAGAAAGACAGGCAGAAAATTTACGTAAAATATTCCTGGCTATGGCCAAAGATTTAAGGGTTATTTTTATAAAACTGGCAGACAGACTTCATAACATGAGAACCCTTTCTTCTCTTGCTCTGAACAAACAGAGATCCATATCTATGGAAACCATAGAAATTTTTGCTCCTATGGCCAACAGACTCGGTATATGGCATATAAAAAAAGAACTTGAAGATCTGTCTTTTAAATATCTTCAACCGGAAATTTATTCTTCCCTTGTAAAGGAAATAGACGAAAAACGTGCAAGAAGCAGTAAGATATTTAAAGAAGCAACAGATCTTTTAAATAAAGAATTAATGCATAACGAGATAAAAGCTACTATTGAAACAAGGTTCAAACATTATTACGGTATATATCAGAAAATGCTGAATAAGAAAAAAGGACTTGATGAGATTTACGATTATACGGCTCTCAGGGTTGTTGTTCCTACTGTGAGCAACTGTTATGGAGTTCTCGGAATAGTTCACAGTATATGGGTGCCTCTTCCTGACAGGATTAAAGACTATATAGCCACTCCTAAAGCCAATGGGTATCAGTCTTTACACACAACAGTATTCGGCCCTTCCGGCGATCTTATGGAAGTTCAGATAAGAACATGGCAGATGCACAGAATAGGAGAATTCGGTATTGCCGCTCACTGGCAGTATAAAGAGGGATGGAAACAGGACAGGAAATTTCAAAAACAGATAACACCTTTTATACAGCAGCTTATAGACTGGCAGGCCGATTTAAAGGATGCAAAAGAATTCATTCAATCCCTTAAAATGGATTTTTTGAACAATCAGGTTTTTGTTTTTACCCCCGGAGGAGATCTCCTGGATTTGCCGGCAGATTCCACACCTATCGATTTCGCCTATAGAATCCATACGGAAGTAGGCAATAAGTGTGTCGGTGCCAAGGTTAATAATAAAATAATTCCTCTTAATTACAGGCTTAAGAACGGAGACATTGTCGAAATAATAACGTCCAATGTGAGCGGCGGCCCCAGCAGAGACTGGATGAGTATATGCACTACAAACAGTGCAAAAAATAAAATCAGAAACTGGTTTAAAAAAGAAAGAAAAGAAGAAAATATTTTAAGAGGCAAGGATATAACGGACAGAGAAATAAGAAAATTAAGAAGAATTTTCAGAGGGTTTTCTAAAAAAGATCTTTTCGAAAGGGTTATGAAGAGATATCCTTTTTACAGTTCCGAAGAAGAATTTCTTGCTGCCATCGGCTATGGTGATATACCGGTAATCCAGATAAATAAGATTTTAAAAGAAGAACTTGATAATATTACAGGAAAAACGGAAGAAAAAAAATCCGAACAGACAGGGAAAGATAATACGGAACAGAAGGAAAAAATTGATCTTTCCTATGACGGTGAAAATTTTATTCAGGTCAAAGATATAAAGAATCTTGTAATAAGAGTCGCCAGATGCTGTAACCCCCTCCCCGGCGAGGATATAATAGGTTATATTACCCAGGGCAGAGGTGTAAGTGTCCACAGAAAAACCTGTCATAATTTAAAGTTTTTTTCCAATCACTCCGACCGCCTCATAGAGGTTAACTGGTCGGTAAAGAAAAAGAAAAATGTTTATCCTGTCCAGTTACTTATCAACGGATGGGACAGACCGGGACTTCTAAATGATGTAACTGCAGTGCTTAAAGAAGAAATGATAAATTCCAGATCTATAAGTGCTTATTGTGAAGGAGCAGGAGAAGCGGTAGTTAAAATGGTTGTAGAGGTAAAGGATATACAGCAACTTAATGGTTTTATAAAAAAAATAAAAAGTATAAAAGGTATAACACTTGTTAAGAGGATTGTTCAGGAGAAGAATTAGTGAAGAGTGAAGGGTGAAAATTGAAAAGCAACCCCCTGTGGTCGCCCGGTATCGGTGAAAATGTGCATTACGCATCACTCGTCACGATTATAACGCGTCACGTTTATCACGTATTATGAACATATTACACATTACGATTTTAAAGGAAATAAACCTTTATGAGAGCAATAGTTCAGAGAGTAAAAGAAGCAGAAGTGCTTGTTGAAGAGAATGGAGTTGAAACAACGACAGGGAAGATTGGGAAGGGGATTATGATCCTTCTCGGTGTCGGAAAAAACGATTCTGCTAAAGATGTTGAATGGATGGCTGAAAAAATTGCCGGTTTAAGAATTTTTCCCGATGAAGGAGATAAAATGAATCTCTCCGTTCTGGATGTCTCAGGAGAAGCCCTTGTAGTATCACAGTTTACCCTTTATGGCGACTGCCGTAAAGGAAAGCGTCCCGGCTATTCCGATGCAGCACCTCCTGAACTTGCAGTGAAATTATATAAAGATTTTTTAGAAACCCTTAGGGGAAAAGGACTTGCAGTAGCAGAAGGAGTATTTCAGGCTTCCATGCTTGTAAAGATATATAACCAGGGGCCTGTTACTCTTATTATAGACAGCCAGAAAAACTTTATATGAGAATCGTGACACAATATGCGTCACCCGATAATAATAGCCGTTCCAATAATTTGACGGAGTTATTTTTTTACAGTTCCTAAGTATCTCTCCAGATAAGTTCATACCCATTTCTAAAACCTGTCCCTGACCGGACTCTTCCGGAAAAGATATGATCCTGTTACGTGGTAAACTGGTTTTGCAGACTTTTAATATTTTGCGTCTATATCATTTACAACTCTCTTTTAATACGGCATATCTTTTCCTCCAGAGCCCGGCCAGGGACAGGA
>JBEHWP010000550.1:0-4787 GCA_040217665.1 Vulcanimicrobiota bacterium | reverse complement strand
TAATTACAGAATGAGTTTTCCCGGTAATAATGTATGGGCCTATAATATATTAAAAGATGAACGTATGGAAATGATTACAAGAGAAGATGAGAAAAACTCTATTGAAAATATTTCTTTAAATATGTGGTCCATGGTTGGTTTCAAAGGGTCTTTTATAAATAAATTTCCCGGTAGAATTTATTTAGACAAAGTGGATATTAAAATAGATAGTCAGGTAAATGATATGAAAAGCCTTGGCGGAATAATTCTAAATAACACAGGGAAAACTATGCATAATGCCTGTTTTATTTATAATTCACGGCAGATTGGTTATATAGGGGAGATTGGCAGCGGGAAAAACAGTGTACAGGTTAATTTTATTACAGGTTATTCGGCAGATGATCTTTTTAAAGAGTGGCTTAATAGCAGTACATTTAAAGAAGATAAGAATGGTGAAGAGATAAAAAAGAAGGTTACAGAAAAATGTATGGCATATTTATTTTCCGGACAATCTAAAGGACTTATACTATGCGGATGGAATGACGAACCCGTTGTTGACATAAATATACATCGTCATGCCAGATATGAATATGCAAATTTATTTATTTTTCATATTTTATTGAAAGGTGAATAGTCAGGCGTGAGTTGTAAAGACAATCTTCAATTCATGATAGACGACTCACAATAGAAATGATAAAAATAGAAAATCTTGTTAAAAATTACAAAAATTTTAAAGCAGTAAAAAATGTTTCTTTATCTCTCGAACCGGGAGATGCTTTCGGTTTTATCGGGCCGAACGGCGCAGGGAAGACTACTACCATAAAGATTCTTGCCACCCTTCTGTCTCCTACAGAAGGAGATGCTTTTATAGGAGGATATTCCGTAAAGAAAGAACCTGAAAAAATAAGGCAAATAATGGGATATATGCCTGATTTTTTTGGTATTTACGAACAGGTGAAAGCCTGGGAGTATCTGGATTTTTTTGCTTCTGCCTATAAAGTGGAAAAATCAAAGAGAAAGGCTATTATTACTGATGTGCTGGAACTTACCGATCTCTACGGGAAAAGAAATGATTATGTTGATAATCTCTCCAGAGGTATGAAACAACGTCTGTGTCTTGCAAGGGTTTTAATTCATGACCCTCAGGTGTTGCTTTTAGATGAACCTGCTTCCGGACTTGACCCGAGAGCAAGGATTGAAATGAGGGCTTTACTTAAAGAACTGAGAACTATGGGTAAGACTATTTTTATATCCTCTCATATTCTCACAGAACTTTCAGATCTTGTTAATAAAATAGGCATAATTGAAGCAGGGGAGCTTCTGGCTTTCGGTGAGGTTGACATGATACTTAAAAATCTGGCTCCCGTAAAGGTTATGAAAATGAATGTCCTTGAAGCAGCGGATGGAGCGGCAAAAATACTGGAAACATCACCTCTTGTAAATAAGATTGACGTAAAGGAAAGAACCATACAGTTTGAGTTCAAGGGAACGGACGAAGAACTTTCTCACCTTGTTAAAAACCTTGTAACAGAAGGAGTAAAACTTGTAGGACTTCAGGAACAGAAGGTAGATCTTGAAAGTGTATTTATGAAAATCACTCAGGGAATGGTGGCATAAGATAAAAAAGTGAGTATTAAAACCTGCGCATCACGCGTAACGTGTCACGATTATCACGTATCACGGACTCAGAGGTGAATAACAGTAATAAATAAATTTGAAAATCCGATTTTTATAACAGAACTATTCCGCGGGCTGAGAAACTCGAAGGTATTTATCATTCAGACTGTTTATCTTCTAATACTCTGTGTGCCACTTTATATAATATGGAGTTCAGGTTATTATTATTCTCACAAACCATTTAATACAGGGCGAAATATACTGATATCTATATTTTTTATTCAATATCTCCTGGTCGCTATTCTAACCCCTTCTTTTACCTGTGGTGCCATATCAGGAGAAAAGGAAAGAAAAACATATGAATTACTTATTACTACCTTATTGACCCCTATGGATATAGTGACAGGTAAAGTACTTTATTCTATGTCTTACTGTTTTTTATTTATTTTCTCCTCTTTACCTGTTACCTGCACAGCTTTGTTTTTCGGAGGTGTATCTCCATGGGAAATACTTCTTTTTTATATTTTGCTATTTGTATCTGCATTATTTTTTATTTTATGTGGCATTTACTTTTCAGCCCTTTTTAATTCTACAGGTGCAGCTATAAGAACTACTTATTTAACTATATATATTACAGGAAGTTTTATTATCTTTATTCCTCTTCTGATTACGCACGGGACCATACAAAACCAGTTTCTTCCTTTTATTTTTTTTCTTATGCCAACATGGCTTTTTATGATTATTAATATATTATTTTTAACAATATTATTTTTTATAGCAGCAGTAAACCTTATTGATAAAGTAACAATAAAGCCTTCTTCTGCTTTTCGTATCGTAAGTTCTTTCTTTTTTATTTATAATCTTTTTCCTGTTACAGGTACTATATCAAGACATATGGCACCTATGACAGAAATAAAAGATATTTCGGAAATGATTGCCATGTTCTTTGCTGCAATTATAGGAATTTCCCTTCTGTTTATTATGGTTTTTTCCTGTGATTTTCCACGCCATAAAACCGGCTCATTCTTGAAAAATTTATTTTACCCTGATAATGTTTCCTCTATATTTTTTGTACCACTTTTAGGTACTCTTGCTTCTCTCTTATTTTCTTCTGTCTGTGTATATGTTCAGCCTGTATTAACGTCTATGATGGCAAAAATTTTACTTTCTTCTCTCTTTATATTTTTTATCCTGATGACTTTTTCTCTTATGGGAAGATGTTTTCTATATTTTTCTGGTACCAGGAAAATTTATGCACAGTTATTTCTTGCAGGATTAATTATACTTATTACAGTTATGCCGGTATGTATCCATGCCCGTAACCATACTATAAACCATCCTTTTACTTTAATGGAATTTACTTTTCTTAACCCCCTGTTCGGAGTAGTGTCTCTCTGGATTCCAGATGACATTGATTCCATTGTGTCTGTAACGAATAGATCTGTACCAATATACATTATTTCTTTTATATCATATGTACTGTTACTTATATTTTTTTCCACTGTTAATTATTATTTAAGAAAAAAGTGGATTACATGATAATTTAAACCTGTAGAGATAGGAAATTTTTATTCAGGAGCAGTTTTATGAAAAAAATATTTGAGCGTATAGAGCAATATATATGGAAAAATCCTATTTTTAAAACAGAATTACTCCGCAGGCTCAGGAGTAATAAAATGGTTATTTTACAATCTATTTATCTTATAGTTCTCTCTGTAGCACTCTATATTACATGGGGTGAAGGATATAATTATTATAATAATAATCCTTTTTATATAAGTCAGAGAATTTTCTATGCACTTCTGACGTTGCTTGTTACATCTGTTTTGATTTTATGCCCTTCCTTTACCTGCAGTTCAATCTCTTCTGAAATGGAGAAAAAAACCTTTGATTTACTTATTACTTCTCTATTGAGTCCCCGGGAAATAGTGGCAGGCAAATTAAATTCTATTACTGTTTATACTGCACTGTTACTATGTTCTTCCATTCCTGTAAGCTGTACTGTCTTTTTCTTCGGCGGTATATCATATATAGATTTATTGCTGGCCTATATATTTATTTTACTTACAGGTATATTAATAAGTATGGTAAGTATCTTTATATCGGCTAAAACAAAAAAGACAAATGCTTCTATAGGATTATCCTATGGGATTGCCTTTGTAATGTTTATATTTATTATGGCCTCAATGGATTCTATAAGATATTCCAGTAATTTCTCTCCTTTTACCAGTTCTATTGATTTTCATATATTTAAAATACCATTCAGTATTTTATTTGTTTTTGAAGCTTTATTTGTCCTTCTGTTACTTTTTATTTCTACTGCCGGTCTGATAGAAAGACCTGCCAGAGAAAATACCGTCACACAAATAAGGACATTATTCAGTTTATTTTATATAATGAATACAGTACTTTTATCTCTTGCATGGTGTGCCAATATGTCTTCATGGACTATAGAGTATTTCTTTTACTGGCTTATGTTTTTCTTACTATTACTTGCTCCTTTTTTTGTATGGCCTTCTTCAGATATGGCCCATCAAAAAAAGAGTTTCTTCGGTATATTCCGACCAAATACAAATGCGTCCATATTTCTTATCCCCTTTTTAACAGTTTCAGGTCTTATAATATCATCTTTTCTGTTCATTTATTTTTGTCCTGCCAGTAATCTTGCTCAAATCATAAGTGCTTCTTTTATTATATCTGTATTTATTTATTCTATGACTGTAGCAGGTAAGTGGGTGTCAAGATTTTTTGTAACAGAAGATACTTTTACTATCTGTTTTTTAGTTCTTTTCTGGTTTCTGCCCCTTTTATCATGGCTTATAAGAGGTGTACATTATAATGCTGATCCGCCGCATGTGTTAAGTGTAGTCGATCCTTTTCTTGCACTTAAAGGTATCTGGAATGTGACAGATATTGATCCTATTTTCTTTATAATCTTTTATTCTGTCCTGGCTGCCATATGTCATATTTTAATATATATAGGATGGCCTGAAGAGGTGAATTTTTTGAAAGAAAGAAAAGTGGGAAAAGTGAAAAGTGAAAAGTGAGCTTATTACTATTTGCTGCTTTTTAACGGAAGTTTGACAAGTAAAAATTAGGGATTGGCTTGCAGCAAGGCAAAGAGGTCTTCATTTTCATTCGTAGGCACGTGTTTTTGTAATTCTATATTAGAGATAATTTTGTTAGGTATA
>JBEHWP010000549.1:0-4788 GCA_040217665.1 Vulcanimicrobiota bacterium | reverse complement strand
AATGGGATCGTAAAAACCTTCATGTAAAAATCTCAATAATATTTCAGAAGCTTTCTTATGAAGAGTTTCATTTTCATTACCGCATTTAGGGGAATATATACAGGCAGGACATCCTTCTTCACAGGGACAATCTCTTACAAGTTCGAAGGTCATTCTCACTATTTCATGGCTTAAATGAAAAGCTTTTTCCGACAGACCTATACCTCCTTCAAATCCGTCGTAAATAAAAAGTGTAGCGTCACCTGTATCGGCATGCCACAGAGTTGAAAGCCCTCCTATATCCCATCTGTCACACATAACATGAAATGGCATTACACCGATCATGGCATGTTCTGCTCCGTGGAGACCTCCCTCTAAATCACATATTTTTTCCTTTATCTGCTCCGGTATAATAAACCATAGAGACATGGTTCTGAATAGTAATGGAGGAAGGTCAAGATCTACTACAGGTGCCATTGAATCATATTTTTTTATTTTATAACCTGTATAATATTCTTTTACCTCAACCTCTCCGAAGAAAATTTCCAGATTCCCTGATTTTTTGCTTTTAATTTCCTTCAAGATTTTCAAATCTACTTCTTTTATGACTTCAGTATGATAATCAACATCATTTTTTTTAACATAAATGTGACATTTATCCAGATCCATTTTATTTACTTTATAGGTCTCTCCCTGATGAAGCAGAACTGCTCCTTCATGGCCTTCCCTGTATGCCTGGGCTCTATCCATAGTTTCAAGGAGTTTTCCGTCACAGAAAACTTTAAAGACAGTAGAAGAAATACTGTTTAAGCTGACACTTTCTACAGGTCTTATCTTCCCGCTGTAAACCAGGCCATAAGACATTTTTCTCAGAAGTCTCCTCTGTTCAAGGTTTTTTAAAAAATCCTTTAATTTATCACCGAAATACAATATATCATACAGAGGATTCAGTGGTAATTCAGAGGAAGCACATAATATATGACCTTCTATTATATAGGGGTTTGTCAGGTCTATTATGGCATGTTCATGAGGTTTATCGAAAAAACAGCCTGGATGTTTCATAAAATATTGATCCAGCGGGTTCTGAAATGCTACAAGAGTAACAGCAGATGAAAAAGTTCCTCTTCCTGACCTTCCCGCCTGCTGCCATGTAGATATGATTGTACCGGGATAACCGGATATGACAACACAGTCAAGAGTTCCTATATCTATACCCAGTTCCAGAGCATTTGTAGATATTACACCCTTCAATTCACCTGATTTCAGTCTGTTTTCTATTTTTCTTCTTTCTTCAGGTAAATAACCTGCTCTGTATGCAGTTACACTGTCAGAAAGATTTCGTCCCTTTCCGTATGTTTTTATCCGGTGAGCAATCAATTCAGCCATTTTCCTTGAAATGGTAAAACAGATGGTCTGAAGATTATGTTCAAGAAAAAAAAGACACATATGTTCTGTTTCTCTATGAGCAGAAAGAGTGTCTGTACCATCAACATAGGGATTGTAAAAAATGAAATATTTCTTACCTTTAGGAGATCCGTCGCTGTCTATTAATTCAAAAGGGAGTCCTGTCAATTTCTCAGCAAATTCAACGGGATTTGCAAGAGTGGCAGTAGAAAGAATAAACTGAGGATTTGAACCGTAGTATCTGCAGATCCGACGGAGTCTTCTCAGAAGGTAAGCCATATTACTGCCCATAACACCTCTGTATTGATGTGCTTCATCAATGACAATAAAATGAAGATTTTTATAAAAATTTCTCCATTTAGTGTGCCAGGGAAGAATATGATGAAGTTCATAGGGATTGCTTATTATAAGGCGGGAGTGTTCTCTTATATAAGGTCTTATGTCGCGTGGTGTATCTCCGTCATAAACCTCTGCATGCAAATTTATGCCGGTTATTGTCTGGATCTCTCTTATTACTTTCAGCTGATCATGGGAAAGAGCTTTTGCGGGGTATAGATAAAGAGCTCTTGCCTGCCTGTCATGAAGCAACCCTTCAAAAACAGGTATGTTAAAAGCAAGAGTTTTGCCGGAAGCAGTCGGCGTCGTGACAACGATATTTTTACCTGAAGAAAGAGTGTTTATGGCATCACTCTGATGCCGGTAAAGTTTAATGTTTTTTTTCAGAAGATAAACTATTATTTCTTTTGAAAGATCTATATTCAATTCCCCGTAAACAGGCTCTCTCGGAGGTAATACTTCTATGTGTTCTATTCTGTCTCTATAAGGAACCTTATTTTTAAGTTCTCTGATTATTTTTTCCATTATTTTCAGTCAATCTTTAACCGGTGGAATTTTTTTGAGTAATGCATAATTCTCAGTATCTCTATCGTGCCCCGTGACGCGTAACCCGTCACGGGTAGTTAGTAATGAGTGATGAGTCTTTATCCCAGGGCTTTTAATTAAGTAGGGTAGCCGCCTGACGAGTTACCTTTTAAAGTACTTTTCCAAATAGCCCCCTCCGAACCGGACTTGATACTTTCATATCATCCGGCTCTCCAGTATCCCTTATTCAATAACTTTCACATTCTCTGATTTTCTCTGGTGGATTTTATTATGGCAATCTTTACAAACCATCAGTGTCTTCCGTTTTCGCGCAGACATAATCTGCATCCACAAAGGTTTTTCCTTTCTTCCCTTTGTTTTCAGGTCTTTGAGTGCGTGTATATGATGAACTTCTATATTACCTGTTGTTCCGCAAATTTCACATACATCAGCACATAGGCGTTGCACCAGTTCACTGCGCGTCGGTTTCCTCTGAACTGTGAATAAGTCTTTGATGACTGCCTTCGGATCGCGTATTAGTGGTATACCACCAAAACGAGTCTTGAGCGGTTCTTTCCCTTTTCTGATTATGGTTACTTCTATACATTTCCTCAGTCCCTGTGGTAATCTAATTGTCCTTTTATACCTTTTGGCAACCTTATTCACACTAACCTTGTGTTTATGTGCCAGTGTCTTTAGTAATGAGGTTCCCATAATCCATTTCAGTCGATTGAGCCATCCCAGATTGGTGGCAAGTTTATAAAATTGGACGTATCCTCTATAACGCGACTGATAATTGTAAACTATTGTAAAATCCTCTTCATTTTCCAGTTCAGGTCGATGAATTGGTTTTCCTTTCTTCATATAAATCGCGCATTTTTCTTCTACAAATCTTGCCGGTATACGCAGTTCAATAACCCCATTTATAGAACGTCTATTGTCTGTATGTTTGGTATCATTGTGCTGCGCTACGATTTCATAGCCCAAAAACTTTGCCATTTCACATCGGGCATGGGTAATAAGTGTTTTCTCTTCAGAGAGTTCCAACTTGAGTTGGTTTTGGAGGAACTCTCTGAGTCTCTCCTTAATTTCCCTCGCCTCCGCTATTGGCCCGGTGAACCCAAACAGGAAATCATCAGAGTAACGAATGTATCGCAGGCGGCGGTAATCCGGGTCATCTACGACCATAGAGGGCATCTGTTGATATTGTTTTTCCAGCTCCCTCGCTTCATCGTGTCTTCCCCTTTTCTTCAGATACCACGCCCTCTTGTAGAGTTTCTTATACTCTGGATTTTCTTTCCGCTCTTTACCTCGTGTGTACTCTGGAATTAATGTCTTTTCAACAAATTTATCCAATTGGTCAAGATATATATTGGATAAAATTGGCGAAACATTTCCGCCCTGTGGTGTACCACTCATTACGGTATTGTATCGCAAATCTTCCATATATCCTGTTTTTAGGAGATTTTCTATCAACCTGAGAAAACGGTTATCTTGAATGTTCTCACGGAGAATAGACAGTAAGACTTTATGGTCTATACTGCCAAAGCAGTTGCGAACATCTCCTTCAATAAACCATTTTGTTCCGAGCCAGGTACGTTGTATGGTCTGCAAGGCAGTATGACAACCCCGTTCCGGGCGAAATCCGTGACTGTGGTCGGAAAAATTCGGTTCGTAATAGGCTTCCAGTATGGAGCGTATTACTTCTTGAAGTATTTTATTTGACCACACTGGTATGCCTAATGGCCTTGTTCCGCTTTTCTTTGGGATTTCTACACGCCTTACAGGAGTCCACTGCCAGCGTTCATAGCGTAATTTCTCTATGATGCTCTTAATTTTCTTTATGGACATTCCATCTGCTGTCTCGCTTGTAATTCCTTCAGTCAAAGCCCCATTATTTTTATAAATGCGGCTATATGCTCTAAAGTACAAGTTTGGGTTGTAGAGTTGTCTATAGACATCTTTTTCCAGAGGCAACCTTCGTTTGCTCCGGTCATTGATAACTTTCAAAACAATTTCGGCGTTCCGTATCTCACGTACCTCCTTGTTTGATTGTCTAGAATACCTGTTCCCCTTCGCCATGTAATGGACTTTTTCCATCTCGGACTACTATGGGAACTCCGTGACCATAGGACTCGCGTCCCGTAGGCCATCCCGTGCTTTACTATCACGATAAGTATCGAGTGCGATTTAGGCGACCCACTCATCCTTTATACAGTCTCATTGACTGTTGACTCACTCGAAGAGGTTGTAGCGTCAGGTCTTTTATAACACTACACGAGCGTTACTCCTATTAGACGTTGTAAGAGTAGGAGTTCTGATGCACCGTCAGGATTGGGTTTGAAGCAATCCAGCTTTCGCCCTGTCGCACAGGTCTTGCAGAACAGTGATTTCAACGTCTTCTCTCCACTCTCCGCTTTACCAATATGCTACTTTCCCCTCTGCCTTTCGACTTCAGGTAGATTGGTTGACCTATAGATAATCCTCTTAATCTATCCCACCTGTAGTGGGAATACCGTGATAGCTGTCACGGCGCACAAGACC
>JBEHWP010000548.1:0-4790 GCA_040217665.1 Vulcanimicrobiota bacterium | reverse complement strand
AAAAGCCATGAAGGCTCTCTCTGAAAAGAAATAATCCGGTCATTTATCGTGATGGGTAATATTTACTATTAATATAGTTTTTATGGAACTTTCGCTAACGTTTACGATCCCGGGTAACTTGACATTGTCATATTACCTGCTTTGATAAAATAGTTATTAGTTTTTAGTTCTTAGTACCGTAACAGGTAAAAGGGTATCCGTAAAAAGCTTCTGACTGGCAGGCTCTGGAGAAGAAAAATTCGTTTTTTCTATAGTATTAGAAATTAACTAGGGGTTAATTTATTTTCTGTAAAACAAATTATATAAGGCAAATTATTTTTCTTCGTAAGAGCCTGTCAGGCAGAAGCTGATAAAATGGTTACTAATTTACCTGGTGCGGCACTAAGGCTTTTTCGTCGGGAATAGTGAAAAATTCCGTTTACTGTGGTATAATTTTATTATAAATTGTGACGACAGAAATAACGGAGGTATCCGGCATGACTAAATATAAAATTTTCTTATGTATTTTTTCTTTATACCTTCTGACCACTATCTGTCTTTACGGAGCAGAAGAGAAAATAAAAATAGTAGTTGCAAAAACAGGAAAAAATTTTTATAGCACAGGTATAACAGATGAAAAATGGAATGTCTGTGTACCTCTGAGAGACATAATAAGTGCCATGGGAGATGTGACAATACAGTGGGAACCGGACGAAGGTGTGATTACGGCTGAGACGGACGAGCACTGGTGCCAGATATGGATAGGTAAAAACAAGGCCACTGTTGACGGAGAATCAGTCTATCTTACCACACCTCCTTTCAAATACAAAGGCCGTACCTTTGTGCCTGCCACATTTATAGGCGAAGCACTGGGAAAAGAAATAAAATGGAATTATAATAATAAAACTCTTACGATAAAGTAATAAAGTAGTGAAATGTGAGTAATGATAAGCAGGGGCGTTTAATAAAACGCCCCGGATATAGAATAGGCATCACGTATTATGCATCACGTATCATATTTCACACAACACGCACAGAAAGGTTGATCATTCACGCGTCACGCGTGACGCGTGACGCGTCACGATTTTATGCAATTTGATATATTTATTAACCCTCCGGAGAATCCCGGAGAACAATGGAAAGCTTTTTCATTAGCTTTTCCCGGTTGTAAAGGGACAGGCAATACAGAAGAAGAAGCAATAAAAAATTTTAAAATATCTCTGGATAAATGTATTAATGCCCTGATCAATATATTACCGGAAGAGAATAACAGGATTTTATAAAAAAGGAGAGTTTCTCTGTGGTTAACTGTACCGAATGTAACAGTCCAAATTACGAAACAGACATATACTGTAAAAATTGCGGAGAACTGTTAAAAAAAAGGCTGGCCAGAGAAAGACTTGTAGGCCAGAGATATAAAGTTATTTCTCCTCTCAAGGTTGGCGGTATGTCAGGTGTATATATGGCAAAAGATACGAGACTTAACAGTATATGTGCCATAAAAGAATTGCTTATAAGAATGTATTCCGATAGTGACAGAGATTCAACAATACAGAATTTTAAAGCAGAAGCAGAATTACTGGCAAACCTCAGACATCCGAGTCTTCCCCGTGTTATAGATTATTTCTATGAAGATGGTAAATACTATCTGGTTATGGACTATATAGAAGGAGATGATCTGGAAAGTGTACTGGAACAGGAAGGTATCCCCTGGCTTCCCGAAAAAGATGTTATGACATGGGCACTGGAAATATGTGATGTTCTCAGCTATCTTCATAATCAATCACCTCCTATTATATACAGAGATTTAAAACCTTCAAATATTATGCTCAGAAAAAGCGATCAGAAACTGATGCTTATAGATTTCGGTCTCGCTCAGATGGTACACTTAAGACCTCTTGGCGGAGAGAAAGCTCTCGGAACACCCGGTTATGCTCCTCCGGAGCAATATTCGGGACGGGAAGAACCAAGAAGTGATATATATGCACTGGGAGCAACGCTGCATCATTTACTCACAGGAACCCCTCCGGGAACACCTTTTAAATTTGCTCCTATAAGAGAACTTAACAGAGAAGTATCTCCTGATATGGAAAGAATTGTAACAAAATCACTGCAAAGAGATATAGACATGAGATATAATACTGTTACAGAGATGAAAAAAGAACTGATACGCCTTGCAGATACACTTGGAATACCAAGAGAAACAAAAAGACTTGATTATTATCCGGTTGAAAAAATACCAATGATAAGAGAAAAATTTACAGAACCTGTTATAGAAGAAAAAAAAGTAAAAAAGAAACGAATTAAAATCTTTCTTGTAGAAGATGATAAAATCATAAGAAAAATGTTAAAAATATACATGGAACTCAGTGATGATATGGAACTGGCAGGAGAAGCAGTAAACGGAGCAGATGCAATAGAACAGTTCAGACATATGACCGATCTGCCAGATATAACATTGATGGATATAAGTATGCCTGATGTGGACGGCATAATGGCAACAAAAGAAATATTGAAGATAGCTCCTAAAGCAAAGATAATCATGTTAACTGCCCTGGAAAGTACAAGAGAAATAGTGCTGAAGTCTTTTAAAGCAGGAGCAACAGGTTATATAATAAAAAATACAGATATGGATGAAATTGCGGAATATATAAGAAAGGCCCATCATGGAGGCTCACCTATTGAACCTACAGTGGCAAGTCTTCTGATAAGTGAAATTACAAAATATATAAAAAGCGAGTAGTGAGAAGTAAGAAGTGAAATCGTAAATATGATTAATGACCGGAGAATGGTATCAGTGGAAGGAATTTATCAGAAAATATGGAATATAGGATAGATGTAAAAGAAGTTGAAATATTTATGGAGCTTTTTGTATGAAAATACTGGTTGTAGAAGATGATATAACACTGATGAAGGTAATGGAACTGAACCTGAAGAGAAATAAGTATAAAGTAATTCAGGCCAGATTCGGTGAAGAAGCATTAAAAAAAATAAAGAAAGACAGACCTGATTTAATCTTACTTGATATGGTTTTGCCTGATACAAACGGTATTTTGATAATGGAACATTTACAGAAGAAACCTGTTCGTCCCCCTGTTATTGTGATGACTGCCCACAGTTCTGAAGAAACAATAATTCAGGCACTGAGGCTTGGAGCAAAGGATTTTATTATAAAACCATTCCAGAATGACGATTTTCTTGAGAGAGTAAACAGAGTAGTAAGAGAAATAAATTTCAAAAAAGAAGAAGAAAGAATAATTAAAGAAAAAGAAATACTGCTGGAAGAATTAAAAAGCATTCATGAAATGAAAAATAAATTCCTGGATATGATAATACATAATCTCAAAAATCCTCTTAATTCGGTACTTGGTTTTGCCAGCATTTTAGCAACGAGAGAACTTTCTGCGAAAGAAAAAATGGAATATTATAAAATAATTGAAGAACAGGGTAAGCGTATGCTTATCATGCTTGACGATATTCTGAAAGACAGCTTTTACAGAGAAGGTAAACTTCCGTTGCAATGTAATGAATTAGATCTAAAAAATATTCTCATGCCAAGTATATCAAATACGGAATTAAAAGCGGCAGAAAAAAAGATAAATTTTCTTTCTTATCTTGATGAACATTTAAATATAACCTGTGACGGTGAAAAACTGGTAGAGGTTGTAGAAAATCTTATAGATAATGCCTTTAAATTTACGCCTAAAGGAGGTCAGATTAAACTTACAGCAAAAGAAGTGGATAATACTGGAATATCTATTACAGTATCTGATACAGGTATAGGTATACCGGAAAACCTCCTGGACAAAATATTCCTCGGCACACCTCTTGTTTCCAGAAAAGGCCTGAGAAGCGAAAGAGGCACCGGTCTCGGCCTTTCCTTCTGTAAAAAAATAATAGACATGCATGGAGGCACTATAGAAGTAGAAAGTCAGGAAGAAAAAGGAACAAAAGTAATCATATTGTTACCGAAAAGTCCTCGTAAAAGCTATTCCTGGGAAGATGAAATAAAACATTATGGGTGATTGCGTAATGTGTGACGGGTGATGTGTAACATGGTAATAAATGAAATATTCAAAAGCATACAGGGTGAAAGTTCTTATGCAGGTCTTCCCTGTTGTTTCATAAGGCTTACAGGATGTAATCTTAAATGTTCCTACTGCGATACCTTTTATGCATTCCATGACGGACAGGAAATGACCATTCCTTCAATTATCTCTCATATAGATAACTTCAGCATAAATCTCGTAGAGATTACAGGAGGAGAACCACTCCTTCAAGAAGAAACACCGTTCCTCATAGAAACATTACTGAAAAAAAATTTCACTGTTCTCGTAGAAACAAACGGTTCAATAGATATAGGCATAATCCCGCCGAAAGCATTCATTATAATGGATTTAAAATGTCCGGGCAGCGGAATGAGTGACAGAATGAAATGGGAAAATATAGCAAAACTTTCAGCCAGAGATGAAGTAAAATTTGTCATAGGAGACAGAAGAGATTATCTGTGGTCTGTAGAAAAAATAAGAGAATATGAAATAACGAAAAAATCACATATATTATTTTCCACTGTCTGCGGTAAACTTGAACCGAAAACACTGGTAAAATGGATAATGGAAGATAATTTGAACGTAAGATTCCAGTTGCAACTTCATAAATATATATGGGGTGCAGATGTAAAAGGAGTGTGAATACAGTGAGCAGTTAACAGTGAACAATAGAAGGATAAATCACTGATAACTGGTCACTGATAACTGGTCACTGAAAAAGAAAGGAGCAATAAAAACTATGGAATTCAAAACAGTAACTAT
>JBEHWP010000547.1:0-4793 GCA_040217665.1 Vulcanimicrobiota bacterium | reverse complement strand
GAAAAAGGTATAGAAAAAGGTATAGAAAAAAATAGAATGGAAATGGCACATAAAATGCTGGAAGATAAAGTGGACATCAACCTGATCGTAAAATATACAGGCCTTATGATAGAGGAGATCAAGGAATTGATGAAAAAGGACAGGGATTAATGGGATTACAGGGGATTGCCGGGATTTTTTTGTCTGAATCACGGATTAAAAGGATTACACGGATTACACGGATTTTTAATGACTTAATCTGTGTAACTGCCATGACCGGGTGGTCACAACGAAAAATGAGAAAGTGTTCCTCTCTTCACTATTCTCATATAAATCCTTTAATTCATAGTTCAGACAACCAGTCGTTTAAATATATATTTACCGAAGAAGATATAAATAAAAAAAGCTTAATTACCTTCAGGAGTTATTACTGTGACTGATGAAAAAATTAAAAAAAAGAAAAATCTATCTAACCAGGACAGTGCGTGGAAAGACGTTCTGACAAATTTATTTCCCCAGTTCCTTCAATTCTTTTTCCCTGAACTCTATCAGGAGATAGATTTCTCGAAAAAACCTGTCTTCCTTGATAAGGAATTTGAAAAAATTATTAAAGAAAGTAAAATCAGTAAAAGGTTTGCCGATAAATTAGTCAGAGTTTATCTCAAAGACGGCTCGGTAAAATGGTTAATTTTACACATCGAAATTCAGGGAAAAAAAGAAAAAAAATTCGCAGAAAGAATCTATATTTATAACTACAAAATATTTGATAGATATCATAAAGATGTAATAAGTCTTGTAATCTTAACAGATAAGAATAAAAAATTCAGACCCGATATATATCAGGTAAAAAGAGCCGGGTTTAATCTGACTTTTCAATTTCCTCTTGTAAAAATAATCGATTATCAGAACAGAACAGAAGAACTTGAACATAACAGTAATCCTTTTGCAATAATTGTTCTTACCTATGTGAAACTTTTTCAACTCAAAAAAGATAACGATAAAAAACTCTCATTGAAAATACTGGTTTCAAAATCTGTGTATGAAAAAAAATTTTCCAGAAAAGAAGCTTTAAATATATTAAGATTTGTTGATTGGATTATCACTTTACCGGTAGAACTGGAGAAAAAATATGAAGAAGAAATAAGGATTTTTGAGGGGGTGAAGCAAATGCCTTATGTAACGACCTTTGAAAAAAGTGCTTTTAAGAAAGGTATAGAAAAAGGTATAGAAAAAGGTATAGAAAAAGGTATAGAAAAAGGTAGAATGGAAATGGCACATAAAATGCTGGAAGATAAAGTGGACATAAACCTGATCGTAAAATATACAGGTCTTATGATAGAGGAGATTAAAGAATTGATAAAAAAGGACAGGGATTAATGGGATTGGAAGGGATTGCCGGGATTTTTTTGTCTGAATCACGGATTGAAAGGATTACACGGATTACACGGATTTTCAATGACACTCTCCGTGTAATCCTTTAATTCGTTATTCAGGCAATCAGTCGTTTAAAAGTTAAACTTTTACCCCCGAAGTTGATAAGGAGACCGACTTCAAGCCTGTAAGCTTTCAAGTAATTTAACACCTGTGCCTGCACATCTTCCAGCTTAATTATCGCCTTCAACTCCACTAAAATTTTACCTTCAACAATAAAATCTACCCGCCTTGTACCGATAGGCTCAGGCATATCCCTGTAAAAAATATTCTGCTCAATTTCACGGGCAAAAGCAAGCCCTGCTTTATTCATTTCATAAGCCAGAGCCCGCTGGTATATCACTTCCTGAAATCCATTCCCGAGAAATTTGTGCACCTCAAATGATGCACCAATAATCTTTTCAGTAATATCCCTGTATTTCAAATCGTTCTTCTCATCGTCTGAATCACGGATTAAACGGATGACACGGATGACACGGATTTCAAGAAGATAAATCTATGTCACCCTCTGATCCGTGTCAATTCGTAATTCAGATAACCAGCCTTTTAAAAGTCAAACTTTTACTGCCAAAATTGATAAGCAAACCGACTTCAAGCCTGTAAGCTTTCAGGTAATTTAATACCTGTGCCAGATGCACATCTTCAAGTTGAATTATCGCTTTTAGCTCCACTAAAACCTTACCTTCAACAATAAAATCCGCCCGCCTTGTACCGATAGGCTCAGGCATATCCCTGTAAAAAATATTCTGTTCAATTTCACGGGCAAAAGCAAGCCCTGCTTTACTCATTTCATAAGCCAGAGCCCGCTGGTATATCACTTCCTGAAATCCATTCCCGAGAAATTTGTGCACCTCAAATGATGCACCGATAATCTTTTCAGTAATATCCCTGTATTTCAAATCGTTCTTCATAATCCGTGTCATCCTTTAATCCGTGTCACTCCGTGATTCAGACAATTAATTTCGAACAGGACGGAAGCCAACCATATAGTTGCGGCCATCGGGGGACATGCCTTGACGGAGAGCCGACCGGCACCAATACGAGCCACCTTCAATATCGCCGCCACGCATGACACGGATATCGCCTGAAGTAGGCCCGGTAGGATTAGTATAAGGACCTGCACCATAATAATAGTCCCAGTCACTGCACAATTCGGATACATTCCCACTCATATCATAAAGGCCAAAACTATTCGGTAACTTCCCTCCAACTACATGAAGGTTCTCATTACCGAAACCACCATATCCATCTCCGGCATTATTGTAATACCACGCATAATTCCCTATATTCGGTGGATCTGGCGGATAGGGATCTCCCCAGTAATATTCTGCAGTAGAACCACTGCGGCACGCATATTCCCACTCTGCCTCCGTAGGAAGGCGATATCCATTAAGAGTCCTCCATACGGAAGGATCATCTCCTCTGTTATTTATCTCCCCGTAACAGGGAGTCACCCCCCGCTGAGTACTCAACCAGTTACAGTATGCTACTGCACCATACCAGGATACATACACTACAGGACGACTCTCATAACCGGAAATTACAGAGAACGTTCCGTAACCAGGCCCGCCTGTTATTCCCTGGTACTGGTCTGCAACTATATTGATCCACTCCACTCCTCCTTCCGTATGATTGCCTTCAGAATTCAAAAATAACACATAATCTGAATTCCTTACTTCATATTTAAACATATTAAAGGGACTGACAGTAACGGAATGAACAGGCTCTTCATAACTACTACTCACCGTACTCCCCATATCAAAAGTTCCTCCCGGAATCGCCACCATCGGAGGCTCTACTACAGGCGTTGCAGTCGCCACAGCAGTCGGAGTCACTGTCGCCGTAGCCGTCGCTGTAGCAGTCGGTTCCACAAGCGGCCTTACACTTATACTCTTCCCACCGGCAGTAACCTCATCATTCACAGCTCCGAAAGGACTTCCCGGACTTCCATTATACTCGCTCTCACTCCTCCAGAACTCCACACGGCACGCTCCCTGAGGCACTCCGGTAAAAGCAAAATTACCTCCGCTGTCAGCTGTCGCTGTCTTTAATGGAACAGAACTTCCCTCCAGCGACGAACCGGAAGGATAGGAATAACTGTAAAATACTACAAAGGCACCACCTATCGGTGTAGTCCCGTCATATTCCACAATCTTTCCTCCAATATCTCCCCTCGGTATATCGCCGGGAGTAAGAACAGGAGTCGGTGTAACAGGATTTCCTGTAAGAACTATATTTACCTCCACTTCTCCTCCGGCAGGAACTGAACCGTAACCTGTTCCGCTCTTACCATCTGTTCCCGTAGCAATCACAGTCACAGGATTTGACGGTATGCCAGGAAGAACATAATTACCGCTTCCATCTGTTATGGCATAATTTGTAAAATTCTCTGCCTTTACCTTTACACCTGACAATCCATTTCCATTATAGGTCACTGCACCTTTTACAGTACCTGAACCGTCTGTTACAGTTATACTCACTTCAGAACGGTTTGATCCATTTACTGCAACAACCTTCCCTATGCCTGATTTAGTGGCAGTAAATATACCTGTAGACGATACTGTCCCTATATCACCTTCTACAGACCATGTGGCAGAAGGGATTACGGGGTTCCCGTTACTGTCAGCAGCATAAACACTGAACTGATAGGTTCCTCCGATACCCACAGGACAGAGAAGCCTCTCAGGGATTACTTTAAAACCGGAAAAAGATACAGATGAACCATTCGGGTCTGCCACAACTACAGGCTGTTCTATAGGAACAAAAGAACCGTATTCCACTGTAAGAGTATTCAACCCCACAGGAAGGCCGGACAGATTGAAGTAACCTTTTCCGTCTGTAGTACCTTTTACTCCTCCGATTGTTACAGTCGCTCCTTCTGCGCCATGATACCCTGACGGGGGATTATTGCTATAAAGAACTATCATACCGGTTGATGTTCCTGATTGCTCTGATATGAGCTTATCTTCCGAAAGAAAGGGAATAAATACAAACCCTCCCTGAGAGCCGAAAATTGACGACACAAGAGCCACAAGGGCTCCGCACCCTGTCAGATTTATTATTCCGTATACGGAAACACATAAAAGTAATATAAAACCAATCAAAAAATTTCTACTGAACTTCAAAACACTACTCCTCCTTTTTATAATCATTACGGTAAGAGATAAGAAATAACTACACTCCTTTTACTCTCCTGTTAAATAACAAAACCTCCTCTCTGTAATTTTATATTTAAATCCTGGTAAAAAACTACTATTCCCTGGCTCACCATCCTCCACCGGCACCGGAAATCTCTTTTTCATCATTACCTTTCTGAAAATTATTAACAAGTTCTTTCCAGCTTATATTTATTTCTTTCATATCATTACCGATGCTTTCGTTAT
>JBEHWP010000546.1:0-4797 GCA_040217665.1 Vulcanimicrobiota bacterium | reverse complement strand
CTGTCTTCTGCTCTGTCTTTATGGCTTTTAGCAATGGGATTCATATGGTTATTTCACAGCCCTCTATTCAGTATATTACTCTTTCTGATATCAGGTGGCATGTTTTTTACGTTTATTTGTTTTATCGGAAAAGTGAAAATAAAAAAATAGTATTACTATAAAAATATTTAGAAATACAAAAATTCATCTCCATAAAAACAGAGATGAATTTTAATTATTTTCGAAATCTGTATCAGTTCTAACTTCTTAATGCAAGTTCTATTAAAGAAAGGTTTTTCTTTGATTCTTCTTCTTCATCCTCGGGGTAGTAATCCTCGCCACAAAACCAGCAGGAATAGACAGGGATATTATACTCTATTACCTGTCTCTGCATTTTGTGAGAACATCTTGGACACTTCATAACATCACCTTACTATAAAAAATTTATTCTTAATAAAATATATTATAAATAGTGTACAGTAAAAATACTGTACTTTACCTGACAATTTTTCAAAATTAAATCAGACACTGCAGATAAACCCTGATAGTGAAAGGGTTCTGTAATTTTAATACTTTAAAATTTTTTTGTCGGGGATTTTAAAAAACTGATTTTGAAATTCCATTTATTATTTTATAATATTCTTGGAAGTAATAATAAAATCCTTCCATATTTGCAATAAAAAAATTCTATTTTTTATAAACAGTTAAAATATGTTATCATAGTTCAACTTTTAACAATATGGGATTATAGTTAGTTTTTACAAGGTAATTACAGTCAGTTTCATAACTATCCATAAATAATGATCTCGTAATGCGTAATGCGTATCCACTCACTTTTCACTCCGATTAAATTCTAATAGGAAAACGAACTTATTTATAGAATAAAAAAACATGAAAATTTATTATGACAGAGGCACAATTATTTTAGACAATGTTACAGATTACACTATAGTTCCTGATTGTTTTATCTGGGATTCCCGGGTAGATAAGTACAGAACCCTTGCCTGTAACTACAGAACAGTCTTTGAATATTTTTACAGGAAGAAAATTCCCGTCACAGATAAGGTTAAATCTTACAGAGAATTAGATCTGAAAAGTTATATAAATTTCGAGCCCCACAGTCATCAGAAAGAAGCCGTCACTGCATGGCTTAAATCAAAAAGGGGAACAGTAATACTTCCTACCGGAGCAGGCAAGACTTATGTAGCAAAAATGCTCATACATAAACTTCAGAGAAGCACCCTGGTCGTAGTTCCCACAATAGATCTTATGAATCAGTGGTTCGATTTTCTTTCTTTTGCATTTAAAGAGGAAATAGGCCTTATAGGAGGAGGATATTATGAAATAAAGGATCTCACTGTGACGACATACGATTCTGCCTATATGAAAATGGACTCAATGGGAGATAAATTCTGTTTTATCATTTACGATGAAGTGCACCATCTTCCGGGAGAGACTTTCATACAGAGTGCAGAAATGGCGATTGCTCCTTACAGGCTCGGCCTTACCGCTACCTATGAAAGACAGGATAACAGGCATGAACATCTTGAATCCGTCATAGGGCCTGTAGTATATGAAAAGAAAATAACAGAACTTGTAGAAGAATCCCTTCTGGCAGATTATGAAACAAAGAGAATCACTGTAGGACTGGGCGAAACAGAGCAAATAGAATATAATGCATCAAGAAAAATTCTTCAGGAATTCCGTGAAGAAAAAGGTGTTTATTTTACATCTCCCGAAGACTGGCAGAAATTCGTTTTTCTCTGTTCACGGTCTCAAAAGGGAAGAGAGGCCATGTTCGCCCACAGGAATGCAAAGAGGATTGCCCTGGGTACAGAAAGCAAACTTTCAATTTTAGATTCTCTTTTAAGAAAACACAGTAAAGACAGAATCCTCATCTTTACCCATGACAATGAAATGGTTTACCTGATTTCACGAAGATCCCTCATACCGAGCATTACCCATCAGACGGACGCAAAAGAAAGAAAAGAAATTTTAGAGAATTTTAACAGCGGACTCTACAAAGCGCTTGTCACTTCAAAGGTTTTAAACGAAGGGGTAAATGTGCCTAAATGCAATGTAGGAATTGTATTTTCCGGTTCTTCCACAGTAAGGGAACATGTGCAGAGACTGGGAAGAATTTTGAGAAAAGAAGAGGGGAAAAAAGCAATTCTCTATGAACTGGTATCAAAAGGCACTGTAGAAGAACATTCCAGCAGAAGAAGAAGAGAACATTCGGCTTATAAACAGTCTGACCAGATCGATTTTATTTAGTTTATACCAAATTGCTATCAAGTTTATCGTTATAAATTCCATTACTTTGCCAGCCTGGTGCTCCGGAGAAAAAAATATCACGGCGGCACAAATATATTTTAATCAAATAACGCAAAGTGGCATTATGTAAGTTCTAACAAATATGACTGCTCCAGTTTAAGATTTTTTTCGGAGGAGCGCCAGGCTGGCAAAGCACTAAAGTTGATAGCTAAACGGTATTACCCGAATTTCAACCTGAAAGAATTCAACATTAAATAAACCTCTTCAAGATATTTACCTGCCACACCTCTGTCCCTTATAACCGACATTTCTTCATCCGAAATGGCACTTACAGTATACCAGTTATAAGATCCTGTCATGACCGTTTCTTCATCAAATACGGCAAACTTATGATGAAGTGGAGAAAATATATCCCATGTATTATAGAGTCTTATCACTTCAATTCCTGCGTCAACAAGGGACTGAACGGGCTCTTTCAGAGGCCTTCTGTAATCCTTATCCCATTTCTCAGGCATCTTTCCTGTCTCGACTACTGCGCCATTAAATATAATTTTCACATAAACACCTCTCATTTTTGCTTTTATAAGCTCTACTATACAATCTGTTTTTCTGCCCTGTTCATCAAATCCCGGCAGGTAATTTATATCGAACATTACTACTATTATGGATTGTCTTGCTCTGGATATTTCTCTTATTATCACATCCTGTGCCCTGTAGAATCTTCCGTCAGAGGAGTTATATGTTGCAAAGCTGTAAAACGTATTAAATTTTGCATTAATATCAATACAGGGAGCTATATAGAAAACTCCTTTTATGGCATGATATATGTGTTCATACAGTACGGCTATATGTGGTGAGTAGTGAAAAATACAATTTTCCCGGTTACCGCCCCATATATGAAAATCCAGATTAAAAGAAGCGCTCATAGAGGCCTGTCCGTCAAATATGATAATCTTTGTATGCATACTCGCTATGCCTGAAGGTTCATGGGGTATATTTCTTACTACACCGTACACCGGTATGCCATGTTTCCTGAGTTTCGCCACAGATTCTATATAATCCATAGAACTTACCTGTTCCCATCCTCCTATACATTCGATTTCCACACCTTCATAAAAGGCATGTATCAGATGATCTGCTATATAGGGATTATCAAAATTAAAAACAGAGAGATGTATATAATGTCTGCCATGAATATCTCTTTTTTTTCTGTCTATGACAAAATCTATGAGTCTGTGTATTTCATGTCTGGGATGAGAAGGGTCATCTGTATTTCCTCCTGTAAAAGATGGATTAACAGGAAGGGGTTCCCAGGGATTATTTATATGATGAAGTGAGAGTTGAACAGTTTCAGGATGATAGGTTATCAATTTATAGTCATTGTATTTTATAAAATTTCTGAAATCGTCGGGAGAAGTATGACCCCGGTAAAAATCCTCTATAGAGGCAAAATTATATTCATAAATAGAAGGGAGAGATTTTTTATCTTTATGTATTATAAATGAAAAGGTTATATGAAGAACTTTTCCGTGGAGACTATCATAGGGATAGAGCGGGAGCTTATCTGTCTGCCATTTTTCATATTCTTTATTTATCAGCTCTACATAACAGGCTTCCTGTATATAGTGTTCTACAGATCCGTCTTCTCTGTATATATTTAAAATGACTATTAATTTTTTATGAAATCCGTAATGTTCTACACAGAAACCTATGCCGCCGGGGAAATTTACTATATCCATACCGGCAGAATTTCTTACGGTTCTTCCCTGGCCTATCCATTTATAGATAGGACATACACAGGTCTCCCCTGTTTCTGTTTCGGAGTCTTTAAGAAAATACAGTTCCATAATCAGTTTGTAAAATCTCTACAATTAGAGAGCAAATACAGCATTAAGTTCTATCTCCAGGTCAGAGAAAATTCCAACTTTTATTTTATCTTCTTCCGTATACATATCCGGTCTTCCGTAAAGATTATCTTTTCCCAGGGTATAAATACTCACAATCTTATGATAAGGATCTATTATCCAGTATTCCTTTACTCCTGTTTTCTCATATAAAAGAAATTTTTCTTTGCTGTCCATTTTATTTGTTGAAGGAGAAAGTATTTCTACAATTAAATCAGGAGCCCCCCTGCATCCTGCATCATCCAGTTTTTTCTTATCACATACTATTACAATATCAGGAAGAACTGCATTCTTTATATATTTATCTTCTTCATCTGCCAGAGGAAGTCTGACACCGAAAGGAGCAGCATATACCTTACAGTGTTTGCCTTTCAGATAATTATGAAATATACCGAACAATTCACCTGATATTTCCTGATGAAATCTATTCGGCGGAGCCATATTATATGGAACACCGTCTATTAATTCCCAGTATTCACTATCGTTCCAGGTAATATAATCACCGTAATTATATTTTTCATCCTGCTTTAGTGCCAGATTGTGCATTTATATCACATCCCCTGTTTATTATAATATTTTTTTATATCTCTGTCTATCAATTTGAAGTTTCTTTCAGGAAAAATAAAAACCGGATCTGAAA